>JBBIIW010000338.1:0-4056 GCA_037446305.1 Candidatus Rokuibacteriota bacterium | reverse complement strand
GGGCTCACTCGCGAAGAGGCTCCTTTCGTGGTGTGACGTGGACGGTCCCCAACCTCCCTCTACCACGTTTGGAGCCTTTTTCATGCGCGAATCCGTGGCTTCACGCGCTCAACCTGGTCGATGTCCTTCCTCGACCCCTGCGAAATCGAGGCTCATTTGTTCCCTCCTCCGATAGGACATGCCGGCCGATCCAGAAGCTCGGTGAGTTCGAAGGTGGAGTCTAGAAGACCGTTGTCGTCGGTCCAGGACGTTCACAAACAACCAAGGTTGTCCGCCCACGTATGGCCCTGCGCCTTGACCTCGCCGTGCCTGTCCTCGCACTAATGTCGCCACCATTCGGTGTCGGAAGCTGGCAGCCTATCCCGGTGCTGAGGTGAGCCGGGTCGAGAAGCGCCGGCCCGGTCACGCCGTTAATGGGCACGTTGGGCGACCCCGCCGGCCCGCGGTCGGCGTGATGGCTTCACCGATGCGAGCGGCTTTCTACTCCGCCCCAGCGCCGCCGCCACCGCCAGCGCCTCCTCCCTCAACGCCTCCCGCATCGCGACCGGCTCCAGCACCTCCGCCTGGGCCCCCCAGCCGAGGATCCACCGCCGCACCTCCGCGGTGTCCGCCACCTGCAGGCTCATCTCGAGGCGGCCATCCGGCAGGTCGTGGAAGCGCTGGCTGGGGTGCCAGAGGCGCTCGCGGATGTAGCGGGCGACGCCGCTGGCGAAGCGCACGCGGACGGTCACCAGGTCGCCGCGCAGGATGCCCCAGGCGCCGGCCAGGTACTTCTCGACGTCGAAGTCGCGCGGCGGCTCGAAGCGGCGCGCCCGCAGCTCCACCCGGCGCATGCGCTCGAGCGCGAAGATGCGCACGGCCTTGCGCAGGTGGCACCAGCCGACCAGGTAGAGGCCGCCGTTGAAGTAGGTCAGGTGGTAGGGGTCGATGTCGCGGTCGGTCTCGGCGTCGCGCTGGAAGGAGTAGTAGCGCACGGCCAGGGTGCGGCGCTCGACCAGGGCCTGCTGGACCTTCGGCAGGTGCTCGGCCGCCGGCAGCTGCAGCTTGCCCCCCAGGGCCCGCACGCCGACGGTCTCGCGCATGGCCTCGAGGTGATCCAGGGCGTCCTTGCTCAGCACGCGGGCGAGCTTGTCGAAGGCGCTGGTGACGGCCGGGCCGAGGGCGCCCAGCGGCGCCAGCAGCTGGCGGCTCATCAGGAGCGCGGCCAGCTCGGCGAGGGTCAGCCGGACGGGCAGGCTGGCCTTGAAGGATTCGGTGACGCACCAGACGCCCTGGCGGCCGTCGGACGCGCGGTCGTCGTAGATGGGGAAGCCGGCCGCCTGGAGCACGCGCAGGTCCCGCCAGATCGTCCGGACCGCGCAGCCCAGGTCCCGGGCCGCGTCCGCGACCGTGATGCCGGCCGGCCGGTCGATCAGCTGCAGGAGACGCCACTGCCTGGTGAGCTGGTCACCTCGGGGCATCGGCCCTGTCATTCTCGGAACACCGGGCCGCCGGTGTCAACGCTGGCGTACACGCCAGACCCCGGGTCAGCGCCCGAGGGGCGCCGGGAAGGCCCCGAGGTGCGCCAGGTAGGGCGGATGGATCAGCGCCGCGCCGACCGCGTCGCCGGCCAGGCGCATGGCGCCCTAACGGTCGGCCAGCGCCGGCTGCAGGTGGCGTGGCACCGTGGAGGCCTGTGACAGGGGTGGTCACGGCTGCCGAGGCCTGCTCCGGGGCGCTGAGGCGCTCGGGCGCTACGCGCCCAGGAACCGGTGCCCCTCGGGGGCGAAGCCGATCAGCGTCGGGACGGCGCAGGCCAGGCCTCCGTCGATCGCCAGCTCCTCCCCCTGCCGGCCCCACCGCAGCCGCCTGACGAATCCCGTCCCGAGGTCGATGACTCGCGCGACACCCGAGGGCGCAGCGGGCGCCCCCGCCGCCGGCACCCGGTCGAGCCTCAGCTTCCCGCCGGGCGTCACGAGGGCGAGCTGCTCGGTCGGCCGGGACAGCGTGAAGACTTTCCCGCCCGGGATCTCGTGGACGCCACCGGGGGCGAGGAGGGCCGGCGTCTCGCCCAGCGCGGCGTAGAGGTTCCGTACCACGTGAGCCCCGAGGCGGGGATTCCAGCGCCGGTCGACGAGGCCCGTTCGTACGAAGTAGCCACGGTCGATGTCGGCGAAGGTGTCGATGAAGACGTCGACGCCCTGGGCCGAGTGCGCCATGGCGGCCGCCAGCGCCTCGGCCACGCGGTTGGCATTCGCCAGATCGTCGTCGAACACCTGGGCGGGATTCTGCGACGTCATCCGGACCAGCACGGCCGAGCGCCCGCCGCCGGCGGCGGCGATCTCGGCGACCGCCGCGATCTCGTCCCAGGGCGAGACGGGCCACAGGACGCGATACACGAACCCGTCCACGACCCCCCGGGCGCCGGCCCGGAGGAACTCCTCGATCACGCCGCGCTCGCTGGAGACGAAGCCATGATCGATGAAGTGGTAGTAACGGCCGGCCTCGCGCTGGGCATCGTCCTTCCGCCGCAGCCGGGACAGGTACACCGTGAGCGGAGCCTTGGCCTTGAGGTCGCCGATCGCGCCGACGATGCGCGGAGCCTCCTGCCACGGCGCCACCACCTCGAGGGCGGCCACCAGGTCGTGGTGTTCGATCAGCAGGTCCCGGGCGCGACCCCCGGGCACGTCGAAGGTGGAGACCGTGAAATCGTGGCCCAGCCGGCGCAGGACCCGCATGCGATCGCGGACCGCGGGATCCTCCAGGTCCTGGAAGGGCACGCGGAGCTTTCGGATCCCCATTTCCCAGAGCGCCAGCAGCGGGTAGTCGTTGCGGATCTTCTTCCGCTCGAACTCGTCGACGGCTCCGGTGGGCGTGATCTCGACCAGCTCGACCCAGGGCTGCCGGAGGGCGAGCCCGAGGGGGGCCCGGACATTCTCGCGGGTGTGGAGGGGAGCCACGCTCTCCGCCGCCGGCGCCAGCTCGTCGCCGGGATCCAGGGTCGCTCCGTACGTGCGGATGACGTGACAGACGTGGCCCCGCTCGTAGATCCTGACGGCCAGGAACCCGAGCTTCGGGAGATCGTTGCGACCGCGCTCGTCGGGGGCCGGCGGCGCCACGCGGTAGAGCTCGCTGTAATCGTGCCGCACGAAGGCCGCCGAGGGCAGGATGTAGCAGTCCGTCTCGGCGTGGCGGTTGTACCAGAAGTTGTGGACATGCCCGCAGAACATGGCTTCCGGCCGGTAGGCCTCGATCAGCCCCAGGAGCCAGGAGCGACCGGGCTCGGCCAGGTTGTCGTAGCTCTCGCTCTCGTCCGGCTGGCAGACGTACGGCGGATAGTGGATGCAGATGAACGTCCGCTTCCCGGCGTTCGCGGCCAGGTCACGCTCCAGCCACTCGCGCTGGGCGGCCTCGGCGGCGAGGCCGCTGTTGATGATCTGGGCGTTGACGACGACGAAGTGCAGGCCCCGGAAGTCGAAGGCGTAGAAGTGCTCGCCGAAGTGCTGGCGCCACAGGGTCAGGTAGGCGTCGGTGACGGTGGCGGCGGGGGCCCAGGCCACAGGCTTGTCGCCGACATCGTGGTTGCCGGGCACGAGGTGCAGCGGGGACCTGAGGGCGCGGGTGAGATCGCGAAAGTTGCGGGCGGCCTGGGCGTACGTCGGCAGCCCGGGGACCGGGTGGACGAGGTCGCCCAGGTGAATGGTCAGCGCGGGGCCGAGCTGGTTCAGGCGACTGACGATCCAGCGCGTGCGGGCGTTGGCCAGCCGGTTGCACTCGAAGGGCGACGCCGACCCGTACTCGGCTTCGTTCAGGTGGGTATCGGCGATGATCGCGATGGTGAACAGGTAGGCCCCGAGATCGCGGGGCTCAGCGGCTGGCGGCATGTCTCGCCTCCGTGTCGTCGACGTGGTCGTCGGTGCTCTGCGAGCGCGGCGAGCCCCGGGGCATGGCTAGGAGCCTGTCCCGGTAATCCGGGCGCGGCTCGAAAAAGCATGGACAGCGCCGCGGCAGGATTGGTTGAATGCGGCATGGCCAAGACCTTCCGCGAGTGGAGCGTCGAGCAGCAGATGCTGTTGC
>JBBIIW010000337.1:0-4061 GCA_037446305.1 Candidatus Rokuibacteriota bacterium | reverse complement strand
CCGTCGGATACCTCGTGTGCAGCACCTTCGTGATCGCGGCCGTCAGCGTCGTCTTGCCGTGGTCGATGTGCCCGATCGTCCCCACGTTCACGTGCGGCTTCGTCCGCTCGTACTTCGCCTTGGCCATCCTCGCTCACCTCCGTCGACCCGGGCCCTGTCCGGTGACCGCGAAAGACGTGGAGCCCATGACCGGACTTGAACCGGTGACCCCGTCCTTACCAAGGACGTGCTCTGCCGACTGAGCTACATGGGCGTGATTGACGGTATGGCGCCCCCGCAACCGCCGAGCGCGCCTCGAATCCGTGGAGCGGGAAACGGGATTCGAACCCGCGACCCCCAGCTTGGAAGGCTGGCGCTCTACCGCTGAGCTATTCCCGCCCGCACTCGGATGACGACCCCCGCGAGAAGTGGTGGGGAGGGGAGGATTTGAACCCCCGAAGGCGTGCGCCAGCAGATTTACAGTCTGCCCCCTTTGGCCACTTGGGTACCTCCCCGGACCTGCCGGCATGTTGTCTCGGAACTCCCCGGAACGCAGCGCCTAATCGCTCGACGTCCCTGCGGCCGCGTGGCGCAGGGCCGTGGCGCTGGCGGGAGGATTTGAACCCCCGACCCACTGCTTACAAGGCAGTTGCTCTTCCACTGAGCTACGCCAGCACAGACAAAACTTCACTTTAGTTTCGAGTCCTTGTGAAGTCAAGGACTTTTCCGTCTCGCGAGCCTCTGGCGGGTCACCTCGTAGCAGAGAACAGCGCCGGCGGCGGACACGCTGAGGGATTCGACCCGCCCAAGCATAGGCACGGTCAGCAGGGCGTCGCAAGTCCTCGCCACCAGGGGACGCAGGCCAGCCCCCTCTCCGCCCAGGACGAGGCAGAGAGGGCCGGTCAGGTCGGTCGCCCACGGCGGCTCCCCTCCCTCAGGGGTCGCCCCGTAAACCCAGATGCCTGATTTCTTCATGGTTTCCATGGCAGCGACCAGATTGGTTTCCCTGGCCACCCGGATGGTCTCGAACGCCCCCATCGCCGCCCTGGCCGCCGCCGCTGTGAGGCCGACCTGGTGATGTCTGGGCAGGATCACGCCGTGGACCCCGAGGCCCTCGGCGGTCCTGATCAGGGCCCCGAGGTTCCGCGGATCCTGGACCTGGTCCAGGGCCAGCAGGAAGGCAGGTTCCCCCCGCTCGGCCGGCACCCGGAGCAGGTCCGCGAGGGCGACGTACTCCGCCGCCGCCACCCGCGCCACGACCCCCTGGTGGTGAGGCGCCCCGGCCATGACCGTGAGCTGGTCCCGGGTCCGGAACGAGACCTTGACGCCCGCACGCCGCGCCAGCCCGACGATCTCCGCCAGCGGGCCGGCGGCGCCCGGCAGGACGGCGATCTCGTCCAGGCGGCGGCTCCGGTGACGCAGCAACGCGAGCACCGGGTTGCGGCCGTAGACCACCTCGGCGCTGCCCATGGCGACCGGGGCTCAGCGGCGGGGCGTCAGGCGGGGCCCCGCGGCCGTGTCCTCGACGCACCACCCGAGGCCGTGGATCTGCTCGCGCAGCTCGTCCGCCCGCCGCCAGTCGCGGCGACGACGGGCCTCGGTCCGCTCCGCCACGAGTCGCTGCACCTCGGCCGGTGGGCCGGGCGACTCCCAGCCACGCTGGAACAGGCCGAGCACTCCGCCCAGGCGACGCATCTCCGCCGCCCCCGCCACCAGCACGTGCCGGGCGGCCGGGGCCCGGGCCGCCTGGTCGAGCCGCTCGTAGAGGGCGCTGGCGAGGTCGAAAAGCGCTCCCAGCGCCTGCGGCGTGTTGAAGTCGTCCTCCATCGCCGCTTGAAAGCGGACGCTGAACTCGCGCAGCTCGTCCGGCACGCCGCTGCCGGCCGGGCCGCCCCAGAACGCCTGCGCGTCGTGGAGCAGCCGCCCGAAGCGCTCCAGCGCCCGGGCGCTTTCCTCCACGCGGCCCTCGGCCCACTCGATCGGGTGGCGGTAGTGCGTGCCCAGCAGCCAGAGTCGCAGGGCGTCCGGTCGATGGCGCTTGACCAGCTCGGCCACGGTCAGGACGTTGCCCAGCGACTTGGACATCTTCTCGGTTCCCAGGTTCACGAAGCCGTTGTGAATCCAGTACCGCGCGAAGGGACGCCCGGTCGCCGCCTCGGACTGGGCCATCTCGCACTCGTGGTGGGGGAAGATCAGGTCCTCCCCCCCGCCGTGGATGTCGAAGGTCTCGCCGAGATAGCGCATGGACATGGCCGAGCACTCGATGTGCCAGCCCGGCCGGCCCGGCCCCCACGGGCTGGGCCACGACGGCTCCCCGGGCCTGGCCGCCTTCCACAGCGCGAAGTCCCGCGGATCGCGCTTGCGCTCGTCCACGTCCACCCGCGCGCCCGCCATCAGCTCGTCCAGGTTCTTGCCGCTCAGGCGGCCGTAGGCGGGGAAGCGCGCCACCTCGAAGTACACGTCGCCGCCGCCGACCACGTAGGCGAAGCCGCCGGCGACCAGGCGCTCGATGAGAGCGATCATCTCCGGCACGTGCTCGGTCGCCTTCGGCTCGACGTCGGGCGGCAGGACATCGAGCGCCGCCATGTCCTCGCGGTAGGCCTCGATGTAGCGCTCGGAGATGACCGTCGGCGGCACCCCCTCCTCGCGGGCGCGGCGGATGATCTTGTCGTCCACGTCCGTGTAGTTCTTCACGAACCTCACCCGGTAGCCGAGGAAGGCCAGGAAGCGGCGGATCACGTCGAAGACGATCGCGCTGCGCGCGTGCCCGACGTGCGCCCGGTCGTACACCGTGACGCCGCAGACGTACATCCGGACCTCGCCGGGGGTCAGGGGCACGAATTCGTCCTTGGTGCGGGTGAGGGTGTTGTAGATCCTCATCGGCGTCAGCCCGGCACCTCCACCGCCACCACGGCCATGGCCGCGATCCCCTCGCCGCGGCCCACCAGGCCCAGCCCCTCGGGGCTCTTGGCCTTGACGCTCACGGCCTCCACGGCCAGGCCGAGCGCGCCGGCCAGGCGCTTGGCCATCCCGTCCAGGTGCGGCGCCAGGCGCGGCGCCTGGGCCAGCACGGTGGCGTCCACATTGACCAGCCGGCCGCCGCGGGTCCCGATCAGGTCCGCCACCCGGGCCAGCAGGGTCAGGCTGGAGACGCCCCGCCAGCGTGGGTCCGTGTCCGGGAAGTGGCGCCCGAGGTCGCCCAGCGCGAGGGCTCCGAGCATGGCCTCGCCGATGGCGTGCGCCAGCACGTCGGCGTCCGAGTGGCCGTCGAGCCCCGCCTCGGCCGGGATGGTGACGCCGCCGAGGACCAGCGGCCGGCCCCGGCGCAGGGGATGCAGGTCGAAGCCGAAGCCCACCCGGGTCATCGCCGCAGGGCGGCCCGCGCCCGGCGCAGATCGGCGGGCGTGGTGATCTTCAGGTTGTCGGGCAGCCCCGGCACCACCCGCACGGGATGTCCCAGGCGCTCGACGAGGGCCGCGTCGTCGGTCCCCACGAATCCGTCCCGGCGAGCCTTCTCGTGCGCCTCCCGCAGCAGGTCTGCCCGGAAGGCCTGCGGGGTCTGGACCGCCACCAGCGCCGCCCGGTCGAGGGTGGCCGCCACCACCCCGTCGTGCACGCGCTTGACGGTCTCGGCGATGGGCATGGCGCAGATCGCGGCCCCGCCGGCGGCGGCCGCCGCGACCACCCGGTCGATCAGCGCCCGCGTGATGAACGGGCGGACGGCGTCGTGCACGACGACGATCTCCGTGTCCGCCGGCACCGCCGCCAGCCCGCGCCGGACGGACTCCTGCCGCGTGGACCCTCCCACCACCACGGTGGCCCGGGGGTGCGACCGGAGGAGCCTCCGCACCCGCGTCAGGTGCCGGGCGGGCGCGGCCACGACGACGGCGCAAACGGCGGGATGGCCCAGGAAGTGACGCGCGGTCATGACCAGGATCGGCACGCCGCCCAGCCGGAGCAACTGCTTGGGCGTCCGCCGGCCCAGGCGCCGGCCGGCGCCGCCCGCGGGGATGACGGTGGCCAGCCTCATCCGAGCAGCGCCTCCAGCGCCTCGGGCACGGTGCCGACGCCACGGCACTCGA
>JBBIIW010000336.1:0-4085 GCA_037446305.1 Candidatus Rokuibacteriota bacterium | reverse complement strand
CGCGGCGGGCCACGGCGGCCATCTCCTGCCGGAAGACCGGGTCGGCCGGGACGGCGGGATCCAGACCGCGCAGCAGCGCGCGGATGTAGAGGCCGGTGCCGCCCACGACGACCGGAAGCCGGCCGCGCGCGCGGATGCCCGCGATCGCCGCCCGCGCCTCGGCCCGGAACCGCTCGGCATGGTACCGGTCGTCGGGGTCGGTCACGTCGATGAGATGATGCGGCACGGCTCGCCGATCCTCGAGGGTCGGCTTGGCGGTCGCCACGTCCATGCCCCGGTAGACCTGCCGGGAATCGGCGCTCACGACCTCCATGGGAATCCGCCGGGCGAGGGCGACGGCCACCGCCGTCTTGCCGACGCCGGTGGGGCCGCCGATGACCAGGAGGGGCTGCTTCATCCAGTACCTACTCAGACTACACCGCCCGGGAAGCGCCGACTACCATACGCGCCGCACCTCGCGGCGGATGTCGGCGAGGGCGATCCGGGACATCGTCGGCCGGCCGTGAGGACAGAAGTAGGGCGTGCTGGTGGCGGCCAGGTCGGCCATCAGCCGCTCCATCTGCTCGCGGCCGAGCGGGGCATTGGCCTTGATCGCGGCCCGGCAGGCCACGAAGGCCAGGACCCGGTCCAGCACGACCTCCCCCGTCCGGGGCCCGGCCAGCTCGTCCACCATGGCCTCCACCAGCCGCCGGGGCTCCTCGCCGGCCAGGAGCGCGGGGACGGCGCGCAGGACGACGGCCTCGCTCCCCGCGCCGTCGAAGGCGAAGCCCAGCCGCTCCAGCGGCTCCCGCCACCGCTCGAGGGTGGCGCGGCCGGCCGGGCTGAGCGCGACGGGCTGCGCGAACAGCAGCGCCTGGGCCCCGGCCGTGCCGTGCCCGGCCTCGGCCCGCAGGCGCTCGAAGAGGACGCGCTCGTGCGCGGCGTGCTGGTCCACGAAGAGGACCTCCTCGCCCGCCGCCGTCACGACGAAGGTGTCCTGGACCTGCCCCAGGACGCGGCCGAGGGGGTGGGCGACGTACGGGGCGGCGGCCTCCCCGAACAGCCCGGTCTGGTCGGTGGCCCCGGCACCGGCCAGCGGGCGGTCGGCCGCGGCGGGCGCGTCGGATCCCGGCGCCAGGGCGGGGACCACCGCGCGCGCGCGCAGCGCCTCGCCGAGCGCGGCGACGATCGTCTCCTGCACCAGGCGCGGGTGGCGGAACCGGACCCAGGCCTTGGTGGGGTGCACGTTGGCGTCGACGTCGCCGGCCGGCACCGTGAGGCGGAGGACCACCAGCGGGAAGCGGTCGCGCGGCAGCAGAGGCCGGTACGCCTCCAGCACCGCCTGGAACAGCGCCGGGTCGCGGACGGGCCGGCCGTTGACCAGCACCACCACGTCGTCGCGGCCTCCGCGCGTGAGGTCGGGCCGGCTGGCGAGCGCCTCCAGGTGGACCCCCTGCTCCTTCCGCTCCACGAGCAGCAGCCGCTCGGCGACCGGCCAGCCCCAGAGCGCCCCCGCCCGCTCCCGCAGATCGCCGGCCCGCGGCGCGGTCATCACCGCCCGGCCGTTGCTCAGCACCCGGAAGTGGACGGCCGGGTGCGCCAGGGCCAGCTGTGCGAGCACCCGCAGGCTCGCCGCCACCTCGGTGCCCGGGGCCTTGAGGAACTTGAGCCGCGCGGGGGTGTTGAAGAACAGGTCGCTGATCTCGACCGTCGTCCCCGGATCGGCCGGGACCTCGAGCCGCCCGCTGACGATCCCGCCGGCGCCGGTGATGCGGCATCCCTCCCCGGCGCCCCGGGCCCGGCTGGTGATGGTGAACCGGGACACGGCACAGATGGCCGGCAGCGCCTCGCCCCGGAAGCCCAGGGTGGCGATGGCCGCCAGGTCGGCCTCGGCGGCGATCTTCGAGGTGGCGTGGCGCTCGAGGGCCAGAACCAGCTCCTCCGGCGTCATGCCCACGCCGTCATCGGTGACCCGCACCAGCGCCGCGCCGCCGTCGCGGAGGTCCACGCCGATGGCGCGCGCCTCGGCGTCGAGGGCGTTCTCCACCAGCTCCTTGACGACGCTGGCCGGACGCTCCACCACCTCGCCGGCCGCGATCTTGTTGACCAGGTGCTCGGGCAGCCGCCGGATCCGGCTCATCGCCCCAGGCTCGCCTGCCACTTGGCCAGCCGGTTCAGCGCCTCCAGCGGCGTGAGGTGGGCGAGGTCGAGCTGGCTCAGCTCGACCAGGATGGGGTCGGGCGCCGGCGCGAACAGCCCCAGCTGCACGGCATCGCGGGCGTCCGTCGCCCGCTGCCCGGCCGTCTCCAGCTCGGCCAGCAGCGTCCGGGCCCGCGCGATGACCCGCTCGGGCAGCCCGGCCAGGCGCGCCACCTGGATGCCGTAGCTGCGGTCCGTGCTCCCCGCCCGCACCTTGTGCAGGAACACGATGCTGTCGTTCCACTCGCGGACGGCCACGTGGAAGTTCTGCGCCCCCGGCAGGCGGCGGGGCAGCTCGGTCAGCTCGTGGAAGTGGGTGGCGAACAGCACCTTGGCCCCGGCCGCCTCGTGCAGCGCCTCCACCACCGCCCAGGCGATGGCCAGGCCGTCGAAGGTCGAGGTGCCCCGACCGACCTCGTCCAGCAGGACCAGGCTGCGGGGCGTGACGTTGTGGAGGATGCTGGCCGTCTCGACCATCTCGACCAGGAACGTGCTCTGGCCGCGGGCCAGGTGGTCCTGGGCGCCCACGCGCGTGAAGACGCGATCGACGACGCCGAGGCGGGCCTCGCGGGCCGGCACGAAGGCTCCCATCTGGGCCAGGATCACCAGGTGCGCGGTCTGGCGGAGGTACACGGACTTCCCCGACATGTTGGGGCCGGTGAGGATCACGATGCGGCGCTCGGCGTCGAGGTCCAGATCGTTCGGCGTCACCGGATCGGCGCTGCGCGCCTCCAGCACCGGGTGGCGCCCGTCCACGATGCGGAGCACGTCGCTCAGGTCCACGAGCGGGCGGACGTGGCCGCGCAGGTGCGCCACCTCGGCCAGAGCCGCCACGACGTCCAGGCGCGCCAGCGCCCGGGCGGTGGCCAGCAGCGGGCCGGCCTGGGCGGCCACCCGCCGGCGGATGTCGTCGAACAGCTCGTACTCGAGCCGCCGGCGGCGCTCCTCGGCGCCCAGCACCCGGCTCTCGTACTCCTTCAGCTCGGGCGTCACGAACCGCTCCGCCCCGGTGAGCGTCTGCCGGCGCACGTACTCCGGGGGAACCCGGCCGGCCTGGGCGTGGCTGACCTCGATGCCGTAGCCGAAGACCCGGTTGAACCGCACGCGCAGCGTGGACAGGCCGGTGCGGGCCCGCTCGCGCTCCTCCAGGCCCGCGATCCACTGCCGCGCCTGGCGGGCATCCTCCGCCAGTGCGCGCAGGGCGTCGCTCCACGTCTCGCGCACGATCCCGCCCTCGTGCAGCGTCAGCGGGGGCTCGTCCACCAGGGCCTCCCGCAGCAGCGCGGCCAGCGCGTCCAGCGGGGCGATCTCCTCGCGCACCCGGCCCAGCAGGGGGGCGGCCAGGCCCTCCAGCGCGGCTCGCAGGTCGCCGAGAGGCTCCAGGCAGGCGCGCAGGCCGCACAGGTCGCGGGCGTGCGCCACGCCGAGCGTGGCCCGGCTCGTCAGGCGCTCGAGATCGCCCACCCGCCCCAGCAGCGTCCGGAGCGCGGCGCGCAGCGCCGGCGCCTCCACCAGCGCCTGCACGGCGTCCTGGCGCTCGGCGATGGCGGCCGGGTCGAGCAGGGGGCGGAGCAGCCACTGGCGCAGCAGCCGGGCTCCCATCGGCGTGACCGTCTCGTCCAGCACGCCGAAGAGGCTCAGCCGGCCGTCGCCGTCGCGGGCCTCCAGCAGCTCCAGCATCTCGACGGCGGTGGCGTCGAGCACCATGGCGTCGTCGGTGGCCAGGCGCTGCAGGCGGCGGAGGTGCCCGAGCGCCTCCCCCTGCGTGGCCCGGACGTAGGCCAGGGCGCCGGCCGCGGCCTGCAGGCCGGCCCCGAGGTCGGCCACGCCGAAGGCGGCCAGCGACGGCACCTGGAGCTGGGCGCAGAGGTCGGCGGCGGCGCGGCGCGGCGCGAAGGCCTCCGGGG
>JBBIIW010000335.1:0-4086 GCA_037446305.1 Candidatus Rokuibacteriota bacterium | reverse complement strand
GCAGCCGCCCGACGGCGGCCAGGAGCGCGCGGACACGCCGGGCATCCAGCTCGGCCTCGGCGCCGACGAACAGGTCACCGGCCGGCCGCTCGCCACGGCCGACCGCCTCGGCCATCTCGACGAGCCGCTGCCGGGCCCGGGGCATCGTGGCCAGGATGCGCAGGATCTCCGACTGGCCGCGCTCGATCCGCCGCCCGATCTCCGCCTCCTGGGCGGCGGTCAGGAGCGGCACCTGGCCGATCTCCCCGAAGTAGAGACGAACCAGGTCTGCCGTCGGTGCCGCCGGGATCTCCGGGGCCTCTTCGGCCGGCTCCATCTCCTGGAGGGAAGCCTGGATGTCGCGCAGCGCCACCATCTCCGGCTCGTCGTCGGCGACAGGCGGCCGCGGTCCGGTGAACGCCATGACTCGCCTCCTCGGGGGAGGCCTTGTGCAACGGGGCTGCCAGCCCGCTCGAGGGGGAATCCGCCTGTTTGCGTCAGGACATCCGCGCGGCGATCCGCCCCGGTGCGGCAACGCTGCCGCACTCGCTGGGGCGCCCGCGCCCACCCGGCGTCCGGTCGGTCCGGCCCGGCCGGTATCTCAGGCCTCCTCGAGCTGGTCCTCGGAACGCCCGCACCGGTCGCAGCAGGTCGTCAGCAGGACGTTGCCGTTCTCGTCCTCTTCCTCGCCGCCGGCGGCGTGCATGAGACCGCCGCACCGGCACGGGGCCGGATAGTCCTCCCAGCAGCGCGGGCAGCGCGGGTTGCCCGCCTCGTGATCGATCTCGTCCCCGATGGCGAACAGTCGCATGATGCCTCCCGGAGCGCGCTCACGCCGCCGGCCGCTCGGCGAGCGGGCCCAGGTGAGCGGCGAGCAGCGGGGCCGACGAGAGCACGGTGACGGCCTGTCCCGTGACCTCATGGGGGGGCGGCACGGTGTCGGTGCAGTAGATGCGACGGACGCCGAGCGCCCACAGCTTCCGCCAGCGGGCGCCGGTGAACAGGCCGTGCGTGGCCATCACGATGATGTCCTCGACCCCGGCCTGCTGCAGGCGTTCGCAGGCCGACACGAGCGTGCCGCCCGTGTCGAGGATGTCGTCCACCACGACGGCGCGGCCGCTCACCTCGCCGACCAGGGCGGTGTGGGCGACGCCCTCGGCCGTGCGGCGCTTGACGAAGTGCGCGATCGGGCGCCGGATGCCCGCCTCCCGCCGCAGTGCCTCGGCCCGTTCGATGGCGCCCTCGTCCGGCGCCACCACGGTCGGGTCGTCAGCCGGCACCCGGTCGGCGAACAGCCTGGCCGGGGACAGGGAACGGACCGGCAGCGGGAAGAGGTCGTGGATGCGCCGGCTGTGCACGTCCACCGTGACGACGGCCTCCACGCCGGAGGCCTGCAGGAGCCTGCCCAGCCAGGCGGCGGCCAGGCTGCGTCCCGGCTCCTCGACGTCCTGCCTGGCGTAGGCCAGGTACGGCACGAGCGCCGTCACCTGCTCCGCCCCGTCCTTCCTCAGCGTGTCGGCCAGCAGCAGGGTGCCCAGCAGGTCCTCGTCGGGGGGCGCCACCGCCCCCAGCAGCAGGCACGGGCGCCCGGCCACCGGGGTCTCCAGGGTGGCGCGGAGCTCCCCGTTGGGGAACCGCCCGATGACGGCGCCGCCTCGCGGCAGGCCGGCGAGTGACGCCAGCCGGTCGGCCAGCAGGGCATGGCGGGACACGGCGAAGAGCAGGGGAGAGGAGCGATGCCGGACGGCCGCCACGGCTGCCGGCCCCGCCGTCATGGCACGCGCCGCGGCCGCAGGTAGATGAACCAGTAGACGGCCCCGACGAGCAGCGTGCCCCCGATGACATTCCCGAGAGTCACCGGCACCAGGTTGCGTACGAGCAATGCGGTCCAGGTGAGCGTCGCCGCCGGCGCCTGGAGGGCGTGGGCCTCGATGAAGCCCGGGTCGAGGGCGGCGATGAAGAGCCCGATGGGAATGAAGTACATGTTGGCGACCGAGTGCTCGAAGCCGGCCGCCACGAAGGCGGCGATGGGAGGGACGATCGCCAGGATCCGGTCCGCCGTGGTCCGCGCGCTGTACGAGAGCCAGACGGCCAGACAGACCAGCACGTTGCAGAGAATGCCGAGCGTCACGGCGGGCCAGAAGTCGAGTCCGACCTTGGCGGCGGCGAGCCGTACGGCCGTCAGGCCGAAGGCACCGGCTCCCGTCTGGTAGGTCCCTCCGAGGCAGGCCGCCAGGGCGATCGAGAGCGCGCCCACGAAGTTGCCGGCGTACACGAGCCCCCAGTGGCGGAGCAGCGCCCCGGTTCCGACACGGCCGCCGGCCCAGGCCATGACCGCCAGCGTGTTACCGGTGAACAGTTCCGCGCCCCCCACGACCACGAGGATGAGTCCCAGGCTGAAGACGACCCCGGCCAGCGCCCGGATCGCGCCCCCGGGGACCCCCGGCGCCGCGGAGAGCGCGACCGTCGAGAAGACGGCGCCGAAGGCGATGAACCCTCCGGCCAGGACCGCGAGCACCAGGGTGGTGACGGTGTCCATGGCGACCTTCTTGACGCCGAGCTCCTCGGCGCGCCGGGCCATCTCGGGAGGGAGCAGCGCGTCCAGACCCGGGGGCGGAGCGGGTCCGAGCCTCCGTCCGTTCTCGGTCACCGTCATCCGAGCAGGCTCCTCCATGAGTCTGTGGCGGCCGTGCCCCGCCTGGGGCTGTCTCGCCTCGCCTGACCCCGGCCCGGCGGCGCCGCACTCGACGTGATCCGGCCATCTCCGCCGACCGCAGCCGTGATCTGCAGGCTCGCGTCCACCGCGTTGCACGAGTCACGCCAGGTGTCGGCGGCTGCTAAGATCGGGTTGACGGCGATGCGCGGGACCTGGCTCCAGAACATCTCGTTCTTCCTGCTCGTCATCCTGACGACGGTGGCCTTCTTCGCCGTCGTGAAGGACTTTCTCACGCCGGTGTTCTGGGCCGCCGTCCTGGCCACGGTCTTCTACCCCCTTCAGCGGCGGTACGTGCGGATGGCCGGCGGCCGCCGGTCGCTGGCGGCGGTCCTGACCATCACGACGATCCTCGTCCTGGTGGTGGCGCCCCTCACGCTGCTGGGGCTGGCCGTGGCGCGGGAGGTGATCGCGCTCCACGAGCAGATCGCGAGCGGCGCCATCAACCTGCGAGCGCCCCTGGAGTTCCTCCGGCGCCTGGCGCCGCCCGTCATCGACGCCCTCGACCGGTTCGGTGTCGACCTCGACGGGCTCGCCCGGCAGCTCTCGAACACGGCGGTGGCCGTCACGCAGTTCCTGGGCGCCCGGGCCCTGGCCATCGGGCAGAACATCCTGTGGTTCACGGCCCTGTTCTTCCTGATGCTGTACGTGCTGTTCTTCTTCCTCCGCGACGGCCGGCAGCTGGTGGACGCCGTCGTGCGCACGATCCCGCTCGGCGACGCCCGCGAGCGCCGGCTCCTGGCCAAGTTCGCCGAGGTGTCCCGGGCGACGATCAAGGGCACGCTGGTGGTCGGGGTCGTGCAGGGGACCCTCGGCGGGCTCCTGTTCTGGGGGCTCGGGCTCCCGGCGCCGGTCTTCTGGGGCGCCATCATGACGGTGCTCTCGGTGCTGCCGGCCGTGGGGCCGGGGCTGGTCTGGGTCCCGGCCGCCGTCATCCTGCTGGCGCTCGGGCAGGTCGCGAAGGGCCTGGCCCTGCTCGCCGCCGGCACCCTGATCATCGGGCTGGTCGACAACCTGCTCCGCCCCATCCTGGTCGGACGCGACACGCAGATGCCTGACTACCTGGTCCTGCTGGCCACCCTGGGGGGTCTGGCGGTCTTCGGGATCTCCGGCTTCGTCATCGGTCCGATCGTCGCTGCCTTCTTCCTCGCCGTCTGGGAGATGTTCGCGCAGGAGCACCAGGAGCCGCCCCTGATCGCCCCGGAGACCCCGCGGCTGCCGGGGCCGGAAGAGCCGGTCCCGCTCGCCAGGGAAGGCCGCCCGGGCCCCCGCGCCTGAGCCCGAGGCGCGCCGGGCGAGCCGGCGGCGGCCCCGGAGTCGGGGGTGGGGTGCGGGCTCCCCTCGGGTGAGGCGCCAGAGCCCCGCCGGGCCGGTGACAGCCGCGCAAGCCCTCG
>JBBIIW010000334.1:0-4090 GCA_037446305.1 Candidatus Rokuibacteriota bacterium | reverse complement strand
CCCGTCCGGCCGCCGGCCGGCGGCCCGCCCGCCGGCGCGCCCCCGTAGCGCCGGCCCCCGTGGAGCCGATCCTCGTCGTCGAGGCGCTGACCAAGCGCTTCGGCGGCCTCACCGCCGTCGACCGGTGCTCGCTCGCCGTGCAGCGCGGCACGATCACCGGGCGCTGCGGATGATCTGACGGCGCGCCGGGCCGCCCCACCCCACGGTCCGGCGCCGGGCGCTTTCGGCTTCACGGCTCCCCCGGCCTGCCGTATGCTCTCGGCGGCCCCGTCGGCGTTCCGCGCGCGCACGACGGCCCACCACGCGCCCGGCGAGTCCACCGCCGTGGAGCCACCGTCGCCGCGCTGTTCGAGATCGCCGCGGCCCCGGCCTGAGCCCCGGGGCCCGGAGGGGAGGAGAGCCATGCTCCGAATCGTCGCGCTCGTCGCCCTCGCCCTCGTCGTGGCCGCCGGCCCCGCCGGCGCCCAGCCCCGGGGCCAGGTCACGGTAGCCCTGGGCTCGGACACCTCCACCCAGGATCCCCACATGCACACCGAGCGCATGGGGATCATCATCAACCAGCACATCTTCGACACCCTGCTGACCCGGGACACCAGGACGTGGCAGCCGGCGCCCCACCTGGCCGAGTCCGTCCGGGGCATCGACTCGCTCACCTGGGAGCTGAAGCTCCGCCGGGGCGTCACCTTCCACAACGGCGAGCCGTTCAACGCCGAGAGCGTCAAGTTCTCCTTCGACCGCGTCCTCAACCCGGACCAGAAATCGCCCATCCGCGGCAACTTCACCTGGATCAAGTCGGTGGACGTGGTCGACGAGCACACGGTGCGCATCACCACCCACAAGCCCTACCCGCTGATCCACGAGATCCTCACCTTCGGCAACTTCGGCATGGTGCCCCCCCGGTACGTCAAGGAGAAGGGCGACGCCCACTTCGCGCGCAACCCGGTGGGCACCGGGCCGTTCCGGTTCGTGGAGTGGCGCAAGGGCGAGGCGACGGTCCTGGAGGCCAACGAGAAGTACTGGAAGGGGGCCCCGGCCGTCAGGCGGCTCACCTTCCGCGTCATCCCCGAGACCGCGACCCAGATCGCCGAGCTCCTGTCGGGCGGCGTCGACATCATCCGGGCCGTGCCGCCCGACCAGATCCCGGCCATCGAGCGCTCCGGCGTGGCGCGGGTCACCGCGACCAGGATCCTGCGCGTCGTCTACCTGCAGCTGGACGGCGACGGCCGGGCCGGCCGGACGCCGCTGACCGACGTGCGGGTGCGCCGGGCCATCAACCACGCCATCAACGTGGACGAGATCATGGCCAAGGTGCTGGGGGGCAAGGCGGTCCGGACGGCGACCGGCAACAACCCGATGGTGTTCGGCTACGACGACTCGATCACGCCCTACGCCTACGATCCGGCCCGGGCCCGGAAGCTCCTGGCCGAGGCCGGGTTCCCGAACGGGCTCGAGCTGACGCTCAACACCTACACCGGCTCCATCGTGGCCGTGGACCAGGTGGCCCAGGCCATCCAGGGGTACCTGGCCGAGGTCGGGGTGCGGACCAGGGTGCGGCACTTCGCGGACGTCGGCCAGTACCTGGCCAGCTTCCGGGGCAGCAAGCTGGACGGCATGACGCTGGCGTCCTGGGGCTACAACTCGGTCTTCGACAGCGACGCCATCTACTACATCCACTTCGTAAAGGGCCAGCCCTACGCCTACAACACCTCCCCCGAGATGGACGCCCTGCTGGAGGAGGGCCGCGCCACCGTGGATCCGAAGAAGCGGCGGGAGATCTACGCGAAGTTCCAGCGGCTCATCGTGGACCAGGCCTACTGGGTGCCGATGTACGCCCAGTTCACCATCGAGGCGGTGAGCACGAAGCTGAACTACGAGGCCTCCAGCGACGAGATCATGCGCGTGTACGCGGCGACCTGGAAGTAGTGTGGACGTTCCTCGTCCGGCGGCTGGTCCGGGCGCTGCTGGTGTGCCTGGGCATCTCGCTCATCACCTTCGCGCTGCTGCACGTGGTGGGCGACCCGGTCCTCCTGCTCCTGCCCCAGAGCGCCTCGGACGAGGACGTCCGGCTGCTCGAGGAGAAGCTGGGCCTCGACCGCCCCCTCTGGGTGCAGTACGGCCGCTTCCTGGCCGACGCCCTGCGGGGCGATTTCGGCCGCTCGCTCTTCACCCAGGAGTCCGCGCTCGCCCTCATCCTCGAGCGCATGCCGGCCACCCTCGAGCTGACGGTGGCCGGCATGCTGGTCGGGCTGGTCATCGCCATCCCGCTCGGCGTGCTGTCGGCCATCCGCCGCGGCTCCCTCACCGACCGGCTGTGCACGGTGGGCGCGGTGGCGGGCCAGGCCATGCCCATCTTCTGGCTCGGCATCATGCTGATCATCGTCTTCGCGGTGCTGCTGCGCTGGCTGCCCGCCTCCGGCCGCGGCTCGCCGGCCCACCTGGTCCTGCCCGCCATCACGCTCGGCGCCTACCTGGCGCCGCTGACGATGCGGCTCACCCGCTCGGGCGTGCTCGACGTGCTGACCCAGGACTACATCCGGACCGCGCGGGCCAAGGGGGTGGGCGAGCGCTGGGTCCTCTACAAGCACGCCCTCCGCAACGCGGCCATCCCCATCGTCACGATCCTGGGCGTGCAGTTCGGCCGCCTGCTGGGCGGCGCGGTGGTGACGGAGACGGTCTTCGCCTGGCCCGGGGTGGCCTCCCTGGCCGTGAAGGCCATCCGCACGTACGACTATCCCGTGGTGCAGGGGGCGGTCGTGCTCCTGGCGCTCCTCATCGTCCTGGCCAACCTGGTCGCCGACCTCGTCGTCACCTGGCTGGACCCCCGCATCCGGCTCGAGGAGCGCCATGCGTGACTGGCGGCGCCTGCGGTTCCTCTCCGTGGGCGCCGGCATCGTGGGCCTGGCCGTGCTGTGCGCGGTGGCGGCGCCGTGGCTGGCCCCGCAGGATCCCTACCGGCAGTCCGTCGGCGAGCGGCTCCTCCCGCCCGTCTGGGCCGCCGGCGGCGCGTGGCGGCATCCGCTGGGCACCGACCCGCTCGGCCGCGACATCCTCTCGCGCATCATCTACGGCGCCCGGGTGTCCATCACCGCCGGGGCCGCCGCCGTCACGCTGGCCATGGTCCTGGGCGTGCTCATGGGGCTGGTGGCCGGCTACTTCCGCGGCCACGCGGACGCCGTCATCTCGAACCTGGTGGACGTGATGCTGGCCTTTCCCTTCCTGCTGCTGGCCCTGGCCGCCGTGGCCGCGCTGGGGCCCGGCTTCGGCAACATGATCGTGGTCCTGGGGCTGACCGGCTGGCCCGTCTACACGCGCGTGGTGCGGGCGGAGACGCTCAAGTACCGGGAGCGCGACTTCGTGCAGGCCGCCCGGGCCCTGGGCGGCGGCAGCGCGCGCATCCTGCGGGCGCACGTGCTCCCGAACCTCATCAACACCATCATCGTCATGGCCAGCCTCGAGGTGGCCCGCATGATCATCCTGGAGTCGTTCCTGTCCTTCCTCGGCCTGGGCATCCAGCCGCCGACGCCGTCGTGGGGCGGCATGCTGGGGGAGGGGCGGGTGTACATGCTGACCCACTGGTGGCTGGCCGCCTTCCCGGGGGCGGCCATCTTCGTGACCACGCTGGGCATCAACCTCTTCGGCGACGGGCTGCGCGACGTCCTCGACCCCTACCGCGTGCTCTCCCAGGCCTCGTCGGTCGAGCACTGAGGCCGCGCGCCCCGGGGGCCCGCCGCGGCCGCCGGCGCCTCAGCCGATCACATCCGGGAGCGCGAGAACGACGTCGGGAAACGCCAGCGGCGCGAAGGGCTCCTCCCGGCCGGTGAGATCACCGGGGGACATCCCGGGGAACGAGCGATGAGGGGGCGGTGCCGCCCGGAGGCGGCACCGCCGCCCGACTGCCGGCGACTAGTAGTCGCCGTGCGGCATGGCCGGAGTGTCCTTCTTCTCCTCCGGCAGGTCGGTGATGAGCGCCTCGGTGGTCAGCAGCAGCGAGGCGATGGACGCCGCGTTCTGCAGCGCCACCCGCTCCACCTTCGTGGGGTCGATGATCCCGGCCTGGAACATGTCCACGTACTGCATGGTCTCGGCGTCG
>JBBIIW010000333.1:0-4103 GCA_037446305.1 Candidatus Rokuibacteriota bacterium | reverse complement strand
CCGACCGCTGACCTCCGGCGCGGGCGTCCGCGATGCGAGGCTGGGCGACCGCCGCGCTCGATCTGCTGTTCCCGGCCGTCTGCCCGGTGTGCGCGGCGTCCCTGGGTGCCGGACGTCGCGACCCGCTGTGCGGCGCGTGCTGGCGCGCCATCGCGCGGGTGGAAGCGCCATGGTGCTCGACCTGCGGCCGGCCGTTTCCGGCGCTGGAGCCCCCGGCGCCCGGCGCCCACCGCCTCTGCGGGGACTGCCAGCAGGCCCCACCGGTCTGGGACTACGCCCGGGCGGCGGCGCTCTACGCCTCGCCCGTCCGTGATGCCCTGCATGCCTTCAAGTTCGGCGGGCGCCGCAGCCTGGTCCGACCACTGGCCGACCTGGTTCTCGAGCAGTGCGGTCCCATCCTGCCCGCCGACCTGGAGGCGCTGGTCCCCGTGCCCCTGGCCCCCCAGCGCGAGCGCGAGCGGGGGTTCAACCAGGCCGCGCTCGTCGCCGAGCGGGTGGCGCGGGCGCTGGACGTGGAGCTCGAGCCGGGCTGGCTGGCCCGGGTGCGGGCCACGCCGCCCCAGACGGATCTGGGCGCCGAGGCGCGCCGGCAGAACGTTCGCGGGGCGTTCGTGGCCTCCCCGGGCGTGGCCGGGCGGCACGTCGCGGTGTTCGACGACATCCTCACCACCGGCGCCACCGCCGCCGAGTGCGCGCGCGCCCTCCGGGCGGCCGGCGCCCGCCGCATCGGCGTGCTCACCGTGGCCCGCGTGTTGTGACCCCGGGAGGCCAGCCGTATAATCCAGGCAGTAACGTCCGCAGTTCCCACAAGGAGAGCCCCTCCATGAGCATTCGAGTCGGGGTCAACGGTTTCGGCCGCATCGGCCGTGTCTTCTTCCGGACGACCCTGGGTGACCCGCAGATCGAGGTGGTGGGCGTCAACGACCTGGCCGACGCCAGGACGCTGGCTCACCTGCTCAAGCACGACTCCGTGCACGGCGCCCTGCCCGCGGAGGTGACGGCCAAGGACGGCGCCATCTTCGTGGACGGCCGCGAGATCAGGGTGACCGCCCTGAAGGACCCGGCCAGCCTGCCCTGGCGGGAGCTGGGCGTGGACGTGGTCGTGGAGTCGACCGGGGTGTTCCGGGACACCGCGACCGCCTCCAAGCACCTGCAGGCCGGAGCCAGGAAGGTCGTCATCACGGCGCCGGCCAAGGACCCGGACGTGACGGTGGTCCTGGGCGTGAACGAGGACGCCTACGATCCCCGCCGGCACCGGATCATCTCGAACGCCTCGTGCACGACCAACTGCCTGGCGACGACGGTGAAGGTCCTCGACGATCGGTTCGGCGTCAGGCGGGGCTTCGCCTCGACGGTGCACGCCTACACGAACGACCAGCCGGTGCACGACTTCCCCCACAAGGATCTTCGCCGGGCCCGGGCGGCGGCCCTCAGCATGATCCCGACCACGACCGGCGCGGCCACCGCGGTCGGCCTGGTCCTGCCCAAGCTCAAGGGCAAGCTGGACGGGATCGCCATCCGGGTGCCGACGGCGAACGTCTCGGTGGTGGACCTGGTGGCCGAGCTGGAGCAGCCGGCGTCGCCGCAGGCGGTCAACGAGGCCTTCCGGGAAGCGGCGGCCGGGCGGCTGCGCGGTATCCTGGACGCCACCGAGGAGGAGCTGGTGTCGGTGGATTTCAACGGGAATCCGCACTCGTCCATCGTGGACCTGCCCTCCACGGCGCTGGTCGAGGGCAACCTGGTCAAGGTGCTGGCCTGGTATGACAACGAGTACGGCTATTCCTGCCGGGTGCGGGATCTGATCAAGTTCATCGGCAAGACCCTCTGAGCGCCGGCGAGCGCGACCGGTGGCGAAGCTCACCATCGAGCAGCTCGACCTCGCCGGCCGGCGCGTGTTCCTGCGCGCCGATCTCAACGTCCCCCTGGAAGGTTCGCGGGTGACGGACGACACCCGCCTGCGGGCCGTCCTGCCCACCATCGACCACGCCCTGCGCGCCGGGGCCTCCATCGTGCTCGCCTCGCACCTGGGCCGGCCCCGGGGCCGCCCGGCGCCCGAGCTCTCGCTGCGCCCCCTCACGGGGCCGCTGGAACAGCTGATCGGCCGTCCGGTTCCCCTGGCTCCCGACTGCGTGGGCCCCGAGGTCGAGGCGCAGGCCAAGAGCCTCCGTCCGGGCCAGCTCCTCCTGCTCGAGAACCTCAGGTTCCACAAGGAGGAGGAGGCGAACGACGACGGCTTCGCCCGCGCCCTGGCCGCCCTGGCCGACTGCTACGTCAACGACGCGTTCGCCGCCGCCCACCGCGCCCACGCCTCCATCGAGGCCATCACCCGCCACCTGCAGCCCGCGGCGGCCGGGCTGCTGATGAAGCGCGAGCTGGAGGCGCTGACACGCATCCTCGAGCGCCCGGAGCGGCCCCTGGTGGCCGTGCTCGGGGGGGCCAAGGTCTCCGACAAGGTCACGCTGGTCGAGAACCTCCTGGCGCGCGTGGACACCCTCGTGATCGGCGGGGGGATGGCCTTCACGTTCCTGCGGGCGCTGGGCCACGGGGTGGGACGCTCGCTGGTGGAGCCGGATCACGTCGAGACCGCCCGGCGCGTGCTGGACGCCGCGCGGCGGAAGGGCACGCCAGTGGTCCTGCCGGTGGACGCGATCGTCGCCGACGGCCCGGACAGCCCGGCCGGCCGCTCGGTCACGGTCCGGGAGATCCCCGCCGGACAGATGGGGCTCGACATCGGGCCGCTCACCGTCGAGCGTGTCTCGGCCGCCCTGAAGGAGGCCCGGACCATCGTCTGGAACGGCCCCCTGGGCGTCTTCGAGCGGCCGGCCTTCGCCGGCGGCACGCTGGCCGTGGCCCGGGCCATCGCGGCCAGCCGGGCCTTCACGGTGGTCGGGGGCGGCGACACGGTGGCCGCCGTGAACGCGGCCGGGGTCGCCGGCCGGATCGACTACATCTCCACGGCGGGGGGCGCGTTCCTCGAGTTCCTGGAGGGCCGGACCCTGCCCGGCGTCGCGGCGCTGACCGAGGCGCCCTGAGCCGTGCGCACCCCGCTCTGCATCGGGAACTGGAAGATGCACGGCACGCTGGCCGAGGCGCGCCCGCTGGCCACGGCCGTGCGCGACGGGCTCAAGCGCCCGCGGGGGGTCGAGGTCGTCCTGTGCCCGCCGTTCACGGCCCTGGCCGCCGTGGCCGAGATCCTGGGCCCCGGGCCGATCCGCCTGGGCGCCCAGAACTGTCACTGGGACGTCGCGGGCGCCCACACCGGCGAGGTGAGCGCCCCCATGCTGGCCGAGCTCGGCTGCCGGTACGTGCTGCTCGGCCACTCGGAGCGGCGGAAGGAGATGGGCGAGACGGACGAGCAGATCAACCGCAAGGTGCAGGCCGCGCTCGCCCACGGGCTGGTCCCGGTCCTGTGCGTCGGCGAGACGGCCGACGAGCGGCGCCAGGGCCTGACGTTCACGACCGTGGAGGGGCAGCTCCGGGCCGGACTGGCGGGCATGAAGCCCGAGGCCATCGTCCGGGTGGTGCTCGCCTACGAGCCGGTCTGGGCCATCGGCACCGGGGTCAACGCCACGCCGGGGCAGGCGGCCGAGGTCCACAGCTACCTGCGCGGGCTCCTGTCGGAGCTGACCTCCAAGGATACGGCCGGCACCATCCGCATCCTCTACGGGGGCAGCGTGAAGCCGGACAACGCCGAGGTGCTGGCTGCCGAGCCCGAGATCGACGGCGTGCTGGTCGGTGGCGCCAGCCTCAACGCCCAGAGCTTCATCACGATCGCCAGGCGGACCGCGCGGGCCGGCGCGGCCGGGAAGGGGGACTGATGTTCACGTTGCTCGTCGTGGTGCACGTCATCGCCTGCTTCGCGATCATCGGCGTGGTGCTGCTGCAGGCCGGCAAGGGCGCCGACATCGGCTCGGCCTTCGGCGGCGCCGGCAGCCAGGCGGTCTTCGGCTCCATGGGCACGCCCACCGTCCTCGGCAAGATCACCGCGGGGGTCGCGGCCGTGTTCATGGTCACGTCGTTCACGCTGGCGCTGCTCGGCGGCGAGCGCGGCACGTCCGTGGTCGGCGCGCCGGCACCCCCGGCGCCGGCCCCGACCGCGCCGG
>JBBIIW010000332.1:0-4104 GCA_037446305.1 Candidatus Rokuibacteriota bacterium | reverse complement strand
TTCGTGGCCTACCGGCCGAAGCCGGGCGAGCTGGCGCAGTGGAAGGTCACGCCGTGGGCGACCCTCGAGCACCTGGAGGCGCTGCCGGCCTGGCTCGGCCCCGCCTGGGAGAACGGCGCCGATGGCCACGCCCGCTGAGGGAACGGGCCAGCTCTTCGAGCCGGAGTCCGGCCCCGCGCGGCCGCGCGGGCCGGTGCCGGGGACGCCCCTGGCCGACCGCATGCGCCCGGCCAGCCTCGACGAGGTGGTCGGGCAGGAGCACCTGCTGGGGCCCGGCCGCGTCCTCCGCACGGCGCTCGAGCGGGGCGAGCTGCACTCGATGATCCTCTGGGGACCGCCGGGCTCGGGCAAGACGACCCTGGCCTCGCTGATGGCGCAGGTGGCCGGCGCCCGGTTCGTGGCCTTCTCGGCGGTGCTCTCGGGCGTGAAGGAGATCCGCCAGGTCATCGCCGAGGCGGACAGCGAGCGCGCGCGCCACGGCCGCCGCACGATCCTGTTCGTGGACGAGATCCACCGCTTCAACCGGGCGCAGCAGGACGCCTTCCTGCCTCACGTGGAGCGCGGCACGGTGATCCTCGTCGGCGCCACCACGGAGAACCCGTCGTTCGAGCTGAACTCCGCGCTGCTCTCCCGCTGCCGCGTCTACGTCCTCCACCCGCTGGGCGAGGAGCATCTGCTCACGATCATGCGCCGGGCGCTGGCCGACCGCGCGCGCGGCCTGGGCGCCCTGGGGGCCGAGGCCAGCGAGGACGCCCTCCGGCTCATCGCGCAGCTCGCCGGCGGCGACGCCCGCGGGGCGCTCAACATCCTGGAGCTGGCCGTGACGCTCGCCCCCCGGCAGGACGGTCGGCGCCGGGTGACGGAGAGCGCCGTGCGGGAGGCCGCCCAGCGACGCACGCTGCTCTACGACAAGGCCGGCGAGGAGCACTACAACCTCATCTCCGCACTCCACAAGTCGCTGCGCGACTCCGACCCCGACGCCGCCCTCTACTGGCTGGCCCGCATGCTCGAGGCCGGTGAGGACGCCCTCTACATCGCCCGCCGGCTGGTCCGCTTCGCCTCCGAGGACATCGGCAACGCCGACCCCGGTGCGCTCACCCTGGCGCTCGGGGCCAAGGAGGCGTACGACTTCCTGGGCTCGCCCGAGGGCGAGCTGGCGCTGGCGCAGGCGGCGGTCTATCTCGCGCTCGCCCCGAAGTCCAACGCGGTCTACGTGGCCTTCGACGCCGCCCGCGCGGACGTCCACGAGCGCCCGGCCGAGCCCGTTCCGCTGCACCTGCGCAACGCCCCGACCGGCCTGATGCGCGATCTCGGCTACGGGCGCGGCTACCAGTACGCGCACGACGCGCCCGACGCCCGGGTGGAGCAGGAGCACCTGCCCGAGGCGCTCCGGGGGCGCCAGTACTATCAGCCGACCAGCCGGGGTCTGGAGGCCGAGCTGGGGCGCCGTCTGGCCGAGTGGCGCCAGTGGCGGGCGGGAGGGCGCCGGGGGGGCTGAACGCGAAGTCGCTGGGCGCCTGGGAGCGCATCGACGGCACCGTGCACTCCGTATCCGGCCGGACCCTGGTGCTCCGGCGCCCGGACGGCGGGACGGTGAGCGTGAACGTGGCGCAGCTGGGCAGTCCGGCCTCCGACCTCCGGCCTGGGCACGCCGTCACGGTCTACGCCGTGCGGGAGCCGGGCCGGGCGCCGACGGCGGTCGGCCTCGTCCGGAGCGAGCCGGGCGCCGCCGGACCGTCCCGCTAGAGCGCGTCGAGCGGCCGCCGGAAGGTCGCGGGCGGGCGAGCCTCCGGCGCTACAATCGCTTCATGGCCAGCTTCCGCGTCGGCGTGATCTTCGGCGGGCGATCGGGCGAGCACGAAGTGTCCCTGGCGTCGGCGGCGTCGGTCATCGCCGCCCTCGAGCAGGGGGGGCACCAGGTCGTGCCGCTCGGCATCGCCCGCGACGGGCGCTGGGTCGTGGGCGGCGACCCCTTGCGGGCGCTGGCCGCCGAGGCCCGCATCGCGCTGCCCAGCGACGACGCCACCGGCCCGGTGAAGAAGGCGCTGGCCGATCGGGCCGAGGCCCGCGAGGCGGCCAGCGAGACGGCCCTGGCCCGGACCGAGCCGCCGGGCGGCCTGCCGGCCGGCCTGCGCCAGCGGCTGGACGTCGTCGTCATCATGCTGCACGGACCGTACGGCGAGGATGGCACCATTCAGGGCCTGCTGGAGCTGGCGGACGTGCCCTACGTGGGCGCCGGCGTGCTGGCCTCCGCCGTCGGCATGGACAAGGCCACGATGAAGGCGGTGTTCCGCGCCCATGGCCTGCCGGTGGTCGAGCACCTGGTCTTCACCCGCCGGCAGTGGCGCGGGGACCCGCACGGTTCGGCCCGGCGCGTGGCCGAGGAGATCGGCTTCCCCTGCTTCGTCAAGCCCGCCAATCTCGGCTCGAGCGTCGGCATCAGCAAGGTCCGCAGCGCCGGCGAGCTGCCCCGGGCCGTCGAGGAGGCCGCGGCCCACGACCGCAAGATCCTGGTGGAGCGCGCGGTCAGCGGCCGCGAGATCGAGGTGAGCGTGCTGGGAAACGACGACCCCGTGGCCTCCCTGCCCGGCGAGATCCGCTACAGCGGCGAGTGGTACGACTACACGACGAAGTACGCCGAGGGCCAGGCCCAGCTCGTGGTGCCGGCGCCCATCGGCCCGGCGCTCACCCGCCGCGTGCAGGACCTCGGGATCGCCGCCTTCCGGGCCATCGACTGCGCGGGCATGGCCCGGGTCGACTTCTTCCTCGAGGGCGATGACCACCTGCTGGTCAACGAGATCAACACCATCCCGGGGTTCACCACCACCAGCGCCTACGCCCGCATGTGGGAGGCCTCGGGCCTGGACTACGTGAGCCTGATCGACCGGCTGCTGGCGCTGGCCCTCGAGCGTCACCACGACCGGGCCGGGGGCGGCCAGCGGTAGACTCCGGCGGCGTGATCGAGGTCGTCATCGCCGGGGGCGGCACCGGCGGTCACACGAGCCCCGGCCTGGCCGTGGCCGCGCAGCTGGCCGGGCGCGGCATCGCCTGCGGCTGGATCGGCAGCGCTCGCGGTGTGGAGGCGCAGCTGGCGCCCGCCCGCGACATTCCCTACTTCCCCATCCCGACCGGCAAGCTCCGCCGCTACTGGTCCTGGCGCAACCTCGCCGACCTGGCCGTCAACGTGCCGGCCGGCGTGCTGGCCGCCCGGCGCCTGCTGCGGCGGCTGCGCCCCCGCGTGGTGTTCGCCACCGGGGGCTACGTCGCGCTGCCCGTCGTGCTGGCAGCGGCCGCGAGCCGGGTGCCGGTCGTGATCCACGAGCAGACGGCGGTGCCCGGGCTCGCCAACCGCATCGCCGCGCGCTTCGCGCGCCGCGTGGCGCTGACCTTCCCCGACGATGCCCGCCGCTTCCCCGCCGATCGCGTCGTGCTGACGGGCAACCCCCTGCGGCCCGAGCTGCGCGGCGGCGCCCGGACCGACGCCGTGACGCGCTTCGGGCTGGAGCCCACCCTGCCCCTCATCTACGTCACCGGCGGCGCCCAGGGCGCCCAGCGCATCAACCGGGTCGTCGGTGAGTCGCTCACCACGCTGCTGGCGCATGCCCAGATCGTCCACCAGTGCGGGGACAACCCGAGGACCGGCGACCGCGCCTGGCTGGAGGCCCGCCGGGCGGCGCTGCCGCCCGCGCTCCGTCGGCGCTATACCGTCGTGCCGTGGGTGGGCCCGGAGCTGGCGGGCATCTACGCCGCCGCGGCGCTGGTCGTCGGGCGCTCGGGGGCGGGGACGGTGAACGAGTGCTGCCACCTCGGCGTGCCGGCCCTGTACATCCCGCTGCCGGCCGCCAGCGGCGACGAGCAGATGGCCAACGCGCGGTACGTCGAGCGGCTCGGCGGCTGTCGCGTCCTGCCGCAGGGGCAGTGCACGCCCGAGAGCCTCACCGCCCACATCCTGGTGCTCCTGGCCGACCTGCCCGCCCTCAAGGAGATGGGCGAGCGCGCGCGGGCGGGCGCGGTGCCCGATGCCGCCGACCGTCTGGTGTCGGTCATCCTCGACGTCGCCGGCGCGTGAGGGCGCCGGGCTGCGCGCGCGGCCCACGGGATGCC
>JBBIIW010000331.1:0-4119 GCA_037446305.1 Candidatus Rokuibacteriota bacterium | reverse complement strand
GTGGCCACGGCCCGGGTCGCGCTGTTCGGCTGCGGCCCGACCCCGGTGCGGGCGCCGGAGGCGGAGGGCGCCCTCCAGGACCGGGCGCCGACGCCGGCCGCGCTCCAGGAGGCCGGACGCGCGGCCGCGGCCCGCCTGGCGCCTCACGCCGACCTCCACGCCACCGCCGACTACCGGCGGCGGGTGGCGGCCACGCTCATCACGCGGGCGCTGACCGACGCCGTGGCCCGCGCGAAGGACGCGGCGTGAGCCCGCGCGCCATCCGCCTCCGCGTCAATGGCCAGCTCCGCGAAGCATCGGTGGAGCCGCGGACCAGCCTGGCCGACTTCCTGAGGGAGACGCTGGGGCTCACCGGCACCCACGTGGGGTGCGAGCACGGTGTCTGCGGCGCCTGCACCGTGCTCCTGGACGGTCAGCCCGTCCGCAGCTGCCTGCTCTTCGCCATCCAGCTGGACGGCGCCGAGCTGACCACGGTGGAGGGCCTGGCCGACGGCGACCGCCTGCACCCGCTGCAGGAGGCCTTCCGGCAGCACCACGGCCTGCAGTGCGGCTTCTGCACGCCGGGCATCCTGCTGACCGCCAAGGCCTTCCTGGACGAGCACCCCTCGCCGGCCGACGCCGAGATCCGGGAAGCGATCGCGGGCAACCTCTGCCGCTGCACGGGCTATCACTTCATCGTGGAGGCCATCCGGGCCGCGGCCGAGGCCCGGCGGCGCCGCTGAGCTAGCTCGGGAACGTCGTCGGGTTGTCCCCCTCGACCTCGCGATAGCTCCCGGGCATCACGAACCAGCCGGTCGAGAGCGTCTTGCCGCCGTCCCGCACCGCCTGGCAGTTGTAGATGATGTCGGTAGTGCCCGTTGCCGTGGCGTCGATCGTCGTGGCCACGGAGTCCTTCTTGTTCTCGGAGATGATCGCGCCCTCGATCCGCGAGGTGCCCATGGTGGCGATGTCGTTCATGGCGTAGACCAGCCCGGTGAGTTTCGCGCCGCCCTCGACCCTGATGCTGCCTTCCGCGATGATCCAGCCCCGGAAGCTCAGGTTCGAGTTGATCGTCACCGAGGCCGCTTCCGAGTCGGGCGTGTTCTGGCCGAACGGCTGGCCGGTGGTCGTGTCCACGAAGACGATGCCGTCCTTCGGCCAGTTCGACGAGTTGAACGTCACGCTGCCCTTGTAGTACGTGCCGTTGGCCTTGGCCAGGGACTTCAGGAACTCGACGTCGTCCCTGGAGAACGTGAACGGGTCGAAGGTGGAGGGATCCACGTTCTGCGCGTAGTCGCTGGGCTCGTTGGACCGGTTGTTGCCGTACCCGTAGATGTCGGCGCTGCCCACGGTGGTCGTGGTCGAGGTCGTCACGGTGGCGGTCGTCGGCGGCGTCCCGCCGTCGCAGCCGTTGGCGGTGGACCGGATGTTGGCGTTGCCCGCCGCCTCCAGCGCGCCCTTGGCGCAGATGACGCAGGGCGGGTCGAGCTTCTTCAGCTTCATCATGGTCGCCACGATCTTCTTGACGCTCTCCCGGCCGGTGCCCGTCCCCACCCGGCCGGTGACCACGACTCTCCGCTGGTTGACGAGCGCCCCCTGCAACACGGCGATCGTGTAAGCCCCGTCCGGGCCGAGCGCGAAGGCGACCTGGCCGTTGTAGGGCGCGGCGGCGTCGCCATTCACGTCCGGCAGGCCCATGGGGGCCGCCGGATTGTCGAGGGCCCAGATCGTCTGCTCCAGCCCCGACTCGGCCACCGCCCGGGCCTGCAGGGAGGCCGCCTGGTTGCTGGCGATCATCGGCTCGCCCTGGGCCAGCATGGCGAAGGCCACGATCAGGGAGCTGATGAGGGACATCGCGATCAGGGCCATCGGCAGGGCGATCCCGCGCTGATTCAAGAGCATCATGGTCCCGGCACCTCCGCTCGGCGTCATGGCTGCGCTCCGGCTTCCGGTAGAGCAACAGCAGTGCCTGACCTCGCCGCCGGCCCTTGGCCTTCCACGGCGAGCCCTTGCCCCCGGTGGCGGCCGGGGCTGGAACGAGCGGACCACGGAGGATCTCCCCGGTCAGGGACAATGGCCGTGCCGGCCGGGCACTCGGCTCAGCCGGCGAGCAGCGCGGGGATCGTGCGAAGGGCCTCGGCGATCCGGGGCCCGTGCCAGGAGAAGGGCTTGCCGTCCACGAGCCGCACCCGGCCGGCGCGGACGGCCGGAACGTCGGCGAGGGCGGCGAGTTCCTTGACGTGAGCGGCCCGGAAGCGGTAGGGCTCGTCGGGAAGCAGCACCACGGCCGGCCGGCGCGCCGCGACCTCGTCGAGCGTCACCGTGGGATAGCGGGCGGGCGCGTCGGCGAACACGTTGGCCCCGCCGCACACCCGGAGCATGTCGTGGATGTAGGTGTCGCGGTTGACGGTCATCCAGGGATCTCGCCAGATCGCGTAGAAGACCGGCACCGCCGGCCGGCCCGCAGTGCGGGCGACGACGGCGTCGTAGAGCGCCTCGCACTCGCGCGCCAGCTCGTCCGCCCGCCGCTCCGTCCCCGTGACGGCGCCCAGCTCCCGGATCATCCGGATGCCGTCGGCCACCGTGCGGGGATAGGTGACCCAGACGGGGATCCCCCAGCGCCGGAGGAGGGCCACGTCCTGAGGCCGGTTCTCCTCGATGTTGGCGATCACCAGGTCGGGCGCCAGGGCCCGGATCTTCTCGAGGTCGGGATCCTTCTCGCCGCCGACCCTCGGCTTGCCGCGGAGCAGCTCGGCCGGCTCCCGGCAGTAGGCGGTGATGCCGACCAGGGCCGGGGCCAGCCCCAGCGCGCACAGCGTCTCGGTGGTGCTGGGAATCAGGGAGACGATGCGCCGCGGCGGCCGCGGCCCGGCCAGCACGGCGCCCGAGGCGTCGACCAGCGCCGTCATCCCGGCTGCCGGCGGCGCAGCCGCTCGACGAGCGCGGCGATCTCCTGGGCCCGCTCGCCCAGCTCCCGGTCCAGGCGGGCGATCTCCTCCCGGGGCGCGTCCCGCTCCAGCGCCTCCTCCAGGTTCGTCACCGCCACGCCGAAGAGCTTCAGCAGCCTCCGCGTCTCGTCGCTCGCCATCGTCGCGCCCCCGCGGTCACTCCAGCGCCAGCTCCGGGGCATCCTGCCAGCGCGGGTCACCGGCCGGCTTGAAGTTCCTGGTGGTCACGAAGTGCAGGCCGTGGTGCAGGTTCACCTTGTACTTGCCGCCGCCGAAGCGGGCCGCGATCCACCCCTCCGGGTCCTCCAGGAAGGGCCCCATCGCCTCGCTGCCGAGGCGCACGAGCCACTTGAAGCGGATCGTGCCCGCGAAGGGCTCCTGCACGCCGATGGTGGCCGTGATCCCGGGCCACACGCGCGCGAACTCCTCCAGGAGGTCGCGGCGGCTCGGACGCGCCACGCCGCGCTTGACCAGGTTGCTCCGCAGATACGGCTCGAGGAGATTCCAGCACCACGGGGCGATCACTGCGGGGCGCAGTGTATCATGAGCCCGGTGAACAACGTCGAGCCGGCGCGCCGTGGCCACGGACATGGCGGCGCTCCCTGTCTCCCGGCTCGACGTCCGCGGCCAGGGCACCCTCCGGCCCCCGGCCCGGCGCGTCGGCGAATCCCCGTCCCGGCCGGCCCGGAGTGCGCTATCCTCGCCGGCGGCGCCATGGACTTCCCGGGCGAGCGGCTGCGCGCGCTGGACACCCGGATCGCCCTCTCGAACCTGGACACCCTCGCGCTGGGTGTGGCCGTGGCCCGCCGGGCCTGGATCGCCCCGTCGCAGGTGCTCAACGCCCGCCCGGCAAGCGAGCGGCTGGGCCGGGGCGCAACGGAGACGCTCGACGTGAAAAGGGCACCGGCATGGGCGTGAAGCTCTTCGTGGGCGGACTCTCCTTCAATACGTCGACCGAGGGGCTTCGGCAGGCGTTCGCCCGCTTCGGGACGGTGCAGTCGGCGATCGTGATGACCGACCGCGAGACGCAGCGCTCGCGCGGATTCGGGTTCGTCGAGATGGCGACGTCCGAGGAGGCCGACGCGGCGATCGCCGGCATGAACGGCGCCATGCTCGACGGGCGCACGATCCGGGTGGACAAGGCCACCCCGCGCGGCACCGCCCCGCCCCGGCCGGCCGGGCCCCGGCCGGG
>JBBIIW010000330.1:0-4120 GCA_037446305.1 Candidatus Rokuibacteriota bacterium | reverse complement strand
TCGCCCGGTCCCGGGCCCTGCGCTTCGCCGCGTCGGGCACGCCGGCCAGTCGGGATCCGTCGGTGACGTGGAGCTCGAAGGCCGCCGTGGCGTCCAGCACGTTCTCGCTGAAGCGCTGCTGGAGGCGGGCGAGCTCGACGCGGACGAACTCCAGCCGCCGTTTCCGCTCGGGGGGCAGGCCCGCTCCGGCGCGACGGAACTCCTGGAGCGTCTTGTCCAGGTGCCGGCGCCGGAGCCCCCCGAGGGCGTCGGCCTCCGCGGTCGCGGCGAAGGCGCGCACCCGCTTCCACAGCCCCTCGTGCAGGGGGAGGCGGGACCAGAAGGCCGACATCTCGGGGAGGACGGCGTTGTAGGCCTCCCGCAGCGCCGGGGGCAGCAGCCCCACGGCGGTCAGGCGGAACAGCCACACGACGGGCGGCACGAACCGGACGAGCGGCGGGCTGAGCAGATCGGCGGCCAGGCGCCGGGCCGTCGCGGCCACGGCGATCGGCCCGCCGTCCACCATCGCCGCCACGTACGCCTCGAGCGCCCGGTGAGTCCGCGGGACGGTGCCGGCCGGAATGCCCAGCAGCGGCTCGATCCCGCTCGTCTCGGCGCAGTAGCGGTCGCGCTCCTCCTCCGTCAGCGGCCGGACGAACAGCTCGTGGGCGCGCAGGAAGGCCACCAGACACGTCGCGTGCACCCAGGTGAGCAGGGCCGGATCGCGGGCGGAGTACCGCGTGCCCGCGGGGTGCGGCCCCTCGGGGGCCGGCAGGCTGCCGTGGACGCGGTCGTGGACCCGGTTGATGCGCCGGGCGGTCTCCGCCACCTCGGCCTCGGTGCCGAACGACAGCGCCAGCATGGCGCCGAGCGTGCGGTGCAGCCGCCGCCAGGGCGCCAGCAGCCCCTGGCGAAAGCCGCTGTGATCGGCCACCCCCCGCGCCACCAGCGGGTGGGCGAACTGCATGAGGATGGCGCTGCCCCAGCCGAGGAGGACCGCCACCTCGCGGTGGATGCGCCAGGCGACGCCGTCCACCTGCCCCCTCCCCGGCCGCCCCTCACCGCATGCGGGCGAGGTCGATGGTGAAGCGGGTGACCGGCCGGCCGTCGGCGTCGAGCACGACGAGCGTCACCCGGTCGGTGCCGGCCAGGCCGGTCGTCGGGAACCAGTAGACGTTCCGCGCCAGGTACCGGCCGTCCTCCTGCCGGGCCGGGGTGCGCTCGTTCTGGGCCAGGCTGGGCCGGATCTCCCGGTCGCCCACGAGCAGCCGCGGGGCCAGGTGGCGGGCGAAATCGGGCCGGGCGCCCAGGAGCTCGACCCGGAGCACCAGGCGATCGCGCACCTCGCGGAGCGCCCGGTCGCGGTCCTCGGCGGTCAGCGCCTGGTTGCGGAACGCGGCATGCCGGGCCGCGATGGCCAGCCGGTGGAACGGCGTGATCACGGTGACGCTCTCGTCGCCGCTGGCCACGTGCCACTCGTCGCCGAACGTCTCGCTGGTGATGCTGCGCTCCCCCACCCGCAGGGCCTCCTCGATCTGCTGCTCGTCGAGGGTCAGCGAGGCGGCGGCCGCCGATGCCGCCGGAGCGGCCAGGAGGGCGATCGCCACGGCCAGCGGCAGGGGCCTCACGACCCCGCGCCGACCACCACCCGGTGGAACGAGCCGGGCGCGAAGTACTCCCTGGCCACCCGCTGGACGTCCGCCGCCGTGACCCGCGCGATCAGCGCGCGGTAGCGGTCGGCGTAGTCCAGACCGAGGCCCAGCTCCTCCACGGCCACGATGAAGTCCGCCACCTTGGCCGAGGTGTCCAGCCGCAGGGGGAAGCTCCCGATCAAGTAGGCCTTGGCCAGCTCCAGCTCCCGCTCGGCCACGGGCTCGCGCCCCATCCGCGCCAGCTCCTCCCGCAGGATGTCCATCACCCGCCCGGCCTCGGCCGTCCGCGTCTGGGCCGACACCTGGAAGGACGCGCCGTACTGCCCGGGCGCCAGGTAGCTGTAGACGGCGTAGGCGAGCCCGCCCGCATCGCGCACGCGCTCGTAGAGCCGCGAGGCCGAGCCTCCGCCGAGGACGTAGGAGGCCACCGCGAGCGGGAAGTAATCCGGGTGGCGCTGATTGACCGCCTGGCGTCCCAGCACGATGGTGGCCTGCGTGAGGTCGCGCTTGATCAGCTCCACCTCGGGCCGGGCCGGCGCGGGCGGGGGGGCTGGCGGCGGGGGTGGGGCCTCGGCCGGCCTCGGCCAGCCGCCGAAGCGGGCCAGGATCTCGCGGCGCGCCTCGCCGACCGTCACGGCGCCGACGATCACGATGACCGTCGTGTCGGGCCGTACGTGCCGGCGATGGAAGCGCACCACGTCCTCGCGGGTGAGGCCCGCCACCGATTCCATCGTCCCCTCCACCGGCGTGCCGTAGGGGTGGCCGGGGAACACCAGGCGCGCCAGGGCCCGCCCGGCCACCGTGCCCGGATCCTCCTCCGAGCGCTGGATGGCGGCCCGGATCTCGGCCACCTTGCGCGTGACCTCGGCCGCGGGGAACGCCGGCGCGAGGACGACCTCCTGGAGCAGGTCCAGGCCCAGCGTCAGGTCGCGACGGAGCACGCCCAGCGAGACGGTCAGGTGGTCCCGCCCGGCGTCCGCTTCCAGGTAGCCGCCCACGAACTCGATGGCCTCGTCGAGCTGCTGCCCGGTGCGCCGGGCGGTGCCGCGCGTGAGCACGGCGCCGGTCAGGTTCGCCAGGCCCGCCTGGCCGGGCGGATCGAACACCGCGCCCGCCTGGTGCGAGACGCGGACGGCCACGATGGGCACGGCAGGGCGCTCGGCGACCAGCAGGACGATGCCGTTGGGCAGGACCTCGCGGTGCGCCAGCGGCGGCGAGCCGGCCGGCGCCGCCGAGGCGTGCAGGACCAGTACGAGTACCAGCGCCGGCAGGAGGCGGCGCATCGGGCCGGGGAGCCGGGGCCACTCACGCATAGGGGGATGATAGCAGCCGGGGCCTAGTCCAGCTGCTTGCGGAAGCGCAGCACGGAGAGCGTGAAGACGACGGCGCCGAAGACGACCAGGGGCACGATCTGCGGCCACAGGTACTCGAGCCCGATGCCCTTGAGCACGATACCCCGGACGACGCGCAGGTAGTAGGTGAGGGGGATGACGCTGGCCAGCACCTGGGCGCCGGGTGGCATGCCCTCGATCGGGAACAGGAGCCCCGACAGGTAGATCGAGGGCAGGAAGGTGAGAAACGACAGCTGCATGGCCTGCGGCACCGTGCGGGAGGCGGCGGAGACGAAGATCCCCACGCCCAGCGTGCCCCACATGAAGAGCGCCGACAGCGCGTAGAGCAGCGGCAGGCTGCCGCGGATCGGCACCTCGAACACGAAGTGCGCCACCAGCAGGGCCAGCGTCATCTGCCCGTAGGCCACCAGGAGGTTGGGCACGATCTTCCCCACCAGCAGCTCCCAGCGCCGGATGGGGCTGACGACCAGGGCCTCCAGCGTGCCCTTCTCCCGCTCCCGGACGATGGCGATGGCCATGACGCTCACGGTGGTCTGCATGAGGAGGGCGCCGATGAGCCCGGGGACGATGAAGATCGCCGAGACCAGGTCGGGGTTGTACCAGGCGCGCACCCGCACGTCCACCGGCGCCGGCTCCGGGTCGAGCCGGACGCCCCCGGTGGTCTGCGCGAGCACCTGCAGGGAGCGCTGGGCCCCCAGCGCCGCCGCCGCGTTCATGGCCGACGTCGCCACCTGGGGATCGGAGGCGTCCACCACCACCTGCACCGCCGCCTGGCGCCGGGTGAGCTGCCGGGCGAAGTCGGGGGGGATCACGATGCCGACCCGGGCGCGCCCGGAGTCGATCATCGCTGTCAGCTCCCGCTGGCTCCACACCTCGTACCGGATGTCGAAGTACTGGGTGTTCTCGAAGGCCTCCAGGAGCGTCCGGGCCTCGACGCTGCCCGACTGGTCGAACACCGCCGTGGGCACGTGCTTGACGTCGGTGTTGATGGCCCACCCGAAGATGAAGAGCATGGCCACCGGCACGAACAGCATGAGGGTCAGGGCCAGCCGGTCACGGAACAGCTGGATGAATTCCTTGGCGATGATCCCGTACAGCCGGCCGGTCATCCGAGGTGGGGGGCCCCGACATGGCCCC
>JBBIIW010000329.1:0-4134 GCA_037446305.1 Candidatus Rokuibacteriota bacterium | reverse complement strand
CGCCGCCGGCGGCCTGCCCGGGGCCGCCGCCGTCGTCGCGGGGCTTCCGCTGCTGGCCGGCATCGGGCTGGGCTACGGCCTGCGGGAGCGGAGCCGCCGGCAGCACACCCAGCGGATGCTCGATCTGCAGTCCGAGGAGGTCATCTACTCCAACAACGAGCTGGAGAAGAAGTTCCGCGACCTGGAGACCAAGATCGAGCAGCTCTCGCTGCTCATCGAGCTGAGCGCCGCCGTCAACGCCACGCTGGATCCCGAGACGATCTATGACCAGGCCCTGGACCGCCTGGTCCGCCGGATGGGGTACCAGGGCGCGCATCTGTTCCTGGTGGACCGGGCGCGCGGGGTGCTGCGCGGCCATCGCACGCTGGCGGCCGAGCCCGGACAGGCCTTCCCGGTGGAGCGTCTGGAGCTGCCGCTGGACGCGGCCCGCAGCGCCACCGCCCGGGTGGCCGAGAGCGGGCGGCCTCTCCTGGTGAACGACGTGGAGTCGGCGGACGTGCCGGTGCACCTGGAGACCGTGCGGGCGACCCACGTCCGGGCCTTCGTGGGTGTGCCGCTCAAGATCAAGGACCGGGTGGTCGGCGTGCTCAACGTCGTCTCCGCGGAGCCGGACCGGTTCACCAGCAGCGACGTGGAGCTGCTGAGCGCGGTGGCCAACCACGTGGCGCTGGCGCTGGACCGGGCGGACAGCTTCCAGACCATCGAGGGCCTGAGCCGCGGCCTGGAGGAGAAGGTCCGGGTGCGCACGGAGCAGCTGCGGGCCGCCAACGAGGAGCTGCAGGCGGCCTACCGGAACCTCCAGGCCACCCAGATGCAGCTCGTGCAGCGGGAGAAGATGGCCTCGGTGGGCCAGCTGGTGGCGGGGGTGGCCCACGAGCTGAACAACCCCATCGGGTTCGTCTCGTCCAACGTCACGACGCTGGAGGACTTCGTGAGCCGGGTGCGGGCGATCCTCGAGACCTACCGGGGGCTGGACCTGCCCGCGGCCGAGCGGGCGCGGGTGGAGGAACAGTGGCGGGCGCTGAAGGTGGACTACGCCCTCAAGTACCTCGACCCCATGATCCAGGGCATCCGGGAGGGCGCCGAGCGCACCCGCAAGATCGTCCGCGATCTCCGCGTCTTCGCCCGCACCGGCGACGAGGCCTGGCAGCCGGTGGACCTGCACGAGGAGCTGGAGTCCAGCCTGACGCTGCTGAACCACCTGCTCAAGGACCGGATCGAGGTCCACCGCAAGTACGGCGACCTGCCCTCGGTGGAATGCATCCGGTCCCAGATCGACCAGGTGTTCCTCAACGTGCTCGCCAACGCCGCCCAGGCCATCGCCGGCCCCGGCGCCATCACGGTGGAGACCCGCCGGGACGGCGCCGACGCGGTCGTCGTCATCGCGGACACCGGGCCCGGCATCGCGCCCGAGATCCTGGGGCGCATCTTCGACCCGTTCTTCACCACCAAGCCGGTCGGCGAGGGCACCGGCCTCGGCCTGTCCATCTCCTACGAGATCGTCAAGAAGCACGGCGGCGAGATCACCGCCGCCAGCGCCCCGGGCCAGGGCGCCGCCTTCACGATCCGCATCCCGGTCACCCGGAGGGCGGGCGGGTGAGCGAGGCCACCGTCCTGATCGTGGACGACGAGCCCCGGGTCCTCGACTCCCTGGAGGCCCTGCTGGCCATGGACTACCGCGTCCGGCGGGCCGGCCGCGGCGAGGAGGCGCTCGCGCTGCTGAGCGCGGAGCCGGCGGCGGTGATCATCAGCGACCAGCGCATGCCCGGCATGCTGGGCACCGAGCTGCTGGCCCGCAGCCGGGACGTGTCGCCGGACAGCGTCCGCATCCTCCTCACCGCCTTCACCGACGTGGACGCGCTCATGGAGTCCATCAACGCCGCCAACATCTACCACTTCGTGCTCAAGCCGTGGGAGCCCAGGGAGCTCATGCACACCGTGCGGCGGGGCGTGGAGCGGTGGCGCCTGGGGCGCGAGCGGGAGCAGCTGGTGCGCGACCTGGAAGCGCGCAACCGCGAGCTGGCGGCGGCCCTCGAGCGCCTGCAGGCAGCCCAGGCCGACCTGGTCCGGGAGGCGACGGTGCGCTCGCAGCTGCAGCGATATGTCTCGCCGCGGCTCGTGGACCTGGCCCTGAAGGACCCCACCCTGCTCCAGCTGCCGGGTGACTGGCGGGAGGCGACGGTGCTCTTCGCCGACATCCAGGGGTTCACCCGCTTCGTGGAGACGACGCCGGCGCCCACGGTCATCCGGCTGCTCGACGAGTACTTCCAGGTCATGATCGACGTGATCTTCAGGCATCAGGGCACCGTCGAGCAGCTCATCGGCGACGAGATCGTCGCCCTCTTCGGGGTGCACGAGACCGAGGCAGACGCCGCCGGGCGGGCGGTGGCCGCCGCGCTGGACATGGTGACGGGGGTCCGGGCGCTGGCCCGGCAGTGGGCCGGGGCCGGGCTGCCCACCTTCGACATCGGGGTCGGCATCTCGTCGGGCCGCGTCATGGCCGGCACCATCGGCTCCGGCGAGCGGCGCGAGCTGATCGTCGTCGGGCGGCCCATGATCGCGGCCTCCCGCATCCAGCGGATGACACGGCTCTTCGGGGCGCATATCATCGCCGGGGAGGAGACGTTCCGCCAGGTGCGGGACGCCGTCCGCTACCGGGAGCTGGGAACCCCGCGCCTGAAGGGGATCCGGCACCGGGCCACCCTCTACGAGATCCTGGGCTCGGCCGGGCCGAGCCCGGCGCGGACGGGGCCCTGAGCGGGGGAGACAAGACACGGTGGACCAGGCCGCCATCCTGATCGTGGACGACGAGCCGCGCGTGCTCGACGCGCTGGAGGCCGTGCTGGCGGCCGACTTCCGCGTGCTGCGGGCCGGGAGCGGGCCGGAGGCCCTGCAGGTGCTGGCCGCCGAGCCCGAGGTGGCGGTCATCGTCACCGACTACCGGATGCCGGAGATGACCGGCGTCGAGCTCCTGCGGCGCAGCCAGGAGGTAACCCCGGACGCCCTGCGGGTCGTGCTGACGGCCTACACCGACGTGGACAGCCTGATGGACGCCATCAACACCGGGCGGATCTACCACTTCGTGGCCAAGCCCTGGGATCCCAAGGAGCTGGCGGTGATCGTGCGGCGGGCCGCCGAGCACTACCAGCTGGCCCGGGAGAACGACCGGCTGCGCGACGAGCTGGAGCTGGCCCTCAACACGCTGCGCCGGGAGGCCGCCGAGGCCCGCGAGCGCCCGCTCAGCTTCGACCGCCTGATCGGAGCCGCCACCGGGCTCAAGGCCGCGGTGGACCTGGCCCGCAAGGTCCTGGACGCCGACACCACCGTGCTGCTCCTGGGCGAGACGGGCACGGGCAAGGAGCTGTTCGCCCGGCTCCTGCACGACAACGGGCCGCGGGCCCGCCGGCGCTTCGTGGCCCAGAACTGCGGCGCGCTGCCCGAGTCGCTCCTGGAGTCCGAGCTGTTCGGCCACGTCCGGGGGGCCTTCACCGGCGCCACCGCCGAGCGCAAGGGCCTGTTCGAGGAGGCGGACGGCGGCACGATCTTCCTGGACGAGATCGGCGAGACCTCGCCGGCCATGCAGCTGCGCCTCCTCCGGGTGCTCCAGGAGGGCGAGATCCGGCGGGTGGGCGCCTCGACCGGCCGGCGGGTGGACGTGCGGGTCATCGCCGCCACCAACGCCGACCTGGACGCCGAGGTGGCGGCCGGGCGGTTCCGCAAGGACCTCTACTACCGGCTCAACGTCTTCCCGATCCGCCTGCCGCCGCTGCGGGAGCGGAGCGGCGACGTGCCGCCCCTGGCCGAGCACTTCCTGCGCATCTACCGGCAGCGGGCCCGCCGCGCCGTCTCCGGGATCGCGCCGGAAGCCATGCAGGCGCTCCGGACCTATCCCTGGCCGGGCAACGTGCGCGAGCTGGAGAACGAGATCGAGCGGGCGGTGGCGCTGGCCGACGACGGCCAGGTGCTGGGGCTGGCGCACCTCTCGGAGCGGATCCGGAACGGGGGCCCCGCGCCGGCGGGCCCCGTCACGCTCAGCGAGGCCATCGAGCGGCTCAAGCGCCGCATGATCGAGGACGCGCTGCGCGAGTGCGGGTCGAAGACCCGGGCCGCCGAGCGGCTGGGCCTCAGCCGCCA
>JBBIIW010000328.1:0-4157 GCA_037446305.1 Candidatus Rokuibacteriota bacterium | reverse complement strand
CCCCTCAGCCGCCGGCCGCCAGCGTCTCGTAGATGGCCAGCGACAGCCGCCCGAACTCGGGGGCGCCGCGCGTCTGCGCGGTGCGCGGCCGCGGCAGGCCCACGTCGAAGATGCGCGCCGGCCGGCCCGGTCGGGGCGTCATGACGACCACCCGGTCGGCCAGGAACACGGCCTCGGCGATCGAGTGGGTCACGAAGACGATGGTCTTGCGGTCCCCGCTGCCCTCTCCCCAGACGCGCAGCAGCTCGACGTTCATCTCGTCGCGGGTCATCGCATCGAGCGCGCCGAAGGGCTCGTCCATGAGGAGCAGGGCGGGCTCCAGGAGCAGGGCCCGGCACAGCGAGGCCCGCTGCTGCATGCCGCCCGACAGCTCCCGCGGCAGCCGGTCCACGAAGTCGCCCAGCCCGACCAGGGCCAGCAGCTGGCGGGCGCGGGACTCGTACTGCCGGCGGGGAAGCCCGGCCAGCTCGGCCGGCAGGAGCACGTTGTCCAGCACGCGGCGCCACTTCAGCAGGACGGGGGCCTGGAACACCATCCCCACCTCGGCCACCGGCCCCTGGACCGGCCGGCCCGCCACCCGCACGGCCCCGGTCGTCGCCGGCCGCAGCCCGGCGACGATCCGCAGCAGCGTGGACTTGCCGCAGCCGGAGGGGCCCACCAGGGCCAGGAACTCGCCCCGGCCGACCTCGAGGCTGACGTCGCGGAGCGCCTCGACCGGGCCGGCGTCGGCCCGGTAGGTCATGCCGACCCGGTCGAGGACGATCACCGCCGCGGCGGGAGGATCGTCGTCAGGAACTCGTTCGTGAACACCTCGTCACAGGCGACCTTGCGCGGCATGCCGGGCATGTAGGTGTTGATCACCTCCGCCGTCCGGCACATCTTGTCGCGGTCCATCCAGCCCAGGCCGTGCTGCGCGTACCGCTCGGTCTTCATCAGCTCCAGGCCCAGCATCAGGTTGGGCTCGATCAGGCTCAGATCGATGTCCGGCACCCGCTTCTTGAAGATCGCCAGCGCCGCCTGGGGATCGTCCATCACGTCGCGCCAGCCCTGGTAGGAGGCGGCCAGGAAATCGCGCAGGACGCGGGCCCGCCTGGTGATGGTGGCCTCGCTGGCCACGATGGACATCGAGTAGGTGTCGAAGCCGTGCTGGTTCCAGGGCATGCGGACCAGGTTCTCCTTGCCGACCGCCTTCTCCCAGAAGGGCTGCCCCGTCGTGTAGTCGGGCACCGCGTCGGCCCGCCGCTCGCTGAGGGCCACGAACTTGGCCGCCGGCTCGATGTTCAGCCAGGTCACCTTGCGCTCGTCGATCCCGTTGAGGCGCGCGAAGGCCGGGAAGAGCTGGCGCTGGGCGTCTCCGGGCGGCGCGGCCAGCGTCTTGCCCTCCAGGTCGCGGGGCTTCGTGATCCCCGTGTCCCGGCGCGTCCAGATGTTGAGCGGCGTCATGTCGAAGACCGCGCCCACGATCTTGATGCGCGCCCCCTGCGCGATGCGGGGAATGACGACGACGGCGTCCGCCAGCCCGAGGTCGGCCCGGCCGGTGTCCACCTTGGCGATGGAGTCGGCCGAGCCCTTGGAGTTCTGCAGCTCGACCTCGAGACCGCGGGCCCGGTAGTAGCCGCGGTCGAGGGCCACCCAGTACGCGGCATGGTCCCCGACCGCGAACCAGTTCAGCGCGAAGACGACCCGCTCCGGGGTCTGGGCCCCGCCCGGGACGGACGCGGCCAGCAGCAGCGCGACGACGAGGACGGCCAGCATGCGTGGCATGACTTCCTCCTTGCCGGTCAGGTGGCATCGGCCCAGGGCGCCCAGCGGCGGGCGGCCAGGCCGACCAGCCCGTACAGCACGAGCCCGATCACCGAGATCCAGATCAAAGCCGCGAAGGCCACCGGGGTGTTCAGGTTGGTCTGGGCGTTGACGATGACCATGCCCAGCCCCGCCTGGGAGGCGACGAACTCGCCGACGATGGCGCCCACCACGGCCGCCGTCGCCGTGACCTTCAGCGCCGACAGCACGTAGGGCAGCGCGTTGGGCAGGCGGATCTTCAGGAACACCTTCCACTGCGGGGCGCCGAAGACACGCCCCAGGTCGAGCAGCTCCTCGTCCACCTGGGTCAGGCCGACGGCGGTGTTGATGACGACCGGGAAGAACCCGATCAGGGCGGCGATGAGCATGTTCGGCACGATGCCGTAGCCCAGCCAGAGCAGGAACAGCGGGGCGACGGCGACCTTGGGCAGGGTGTTGACGAACACCAGGAAGGGAATCAGCGCCCGGGCCAGCGTGGTGGACCAGGCGATGCCGATGCCGAGCATGACGCCGCTCGCCCCCGCCAGCGCGAAACCGCCCAGGATCTCCAGCGTCGTGATCCAGAGGTGCGTGCCCCACGGGATCTGCCAGTCGAGGGACGCGCGCAGGACGCTCAGCGGGCTGGGCAGCAGGTACTCGCGGATGTCCAGGAGCGGGCCGGCGACCTGCCAGGCCAGGAGGAGGGCGGCGAACAGCGCGAGCGAGGGGACGTAACGGGCCACGCCGGCCTTCACGGCGCGCCATGATAGCAGCGAGCCCTGTGCTAGGCTACCGGGCCATGAACGGGTCGCTCGCCCGGGACCTGGCCTGCATCGACTGCCACGCCGCCTACCCGCTCGGCTACCGGCTGGAGTGCGCGAAGTGCCAGGGGCTGCTCGAGCTCCGCTACGACCTGGACGAGCTGCGCCGCCGGGGTCCGGCGATGCTGGCCGGGCGGGGCCTCTGGCGCTACGCGCCGGTGCTGCCCATCGAGGATCCCGCCCACCGGGTCTCGCTCGGGGAGGGCGAGACGCCGCTGCTCGACTGCCCGCGCCTGGCCGCCCACCTGGGCGTCCGGCGGCTCCTGCTCAAGTTCGAGGGGGCGAACCCGACGGGCACGGTCAAGGACCGCACCTCCGCCACCGCGGTCAGCGCCGCGCTGCAGTTCGGGTTCCGGGCCACCTCGGTCGTCAGCTCCGGCAACGCGGGGTCGTCCATCGCGGCCTACTCGGCCCGCGCCGGACTGCGCTCGCTCGTCTTCGCCTACGAGCGCACCTCCACCCCCAAGCTGCTGCACATGGCGGCCACGGCCACCGACCTGGTCCTGTACCGGGGCGTCTACGACGACCTGATCGGGCTGTGGGACCGCCTGGTCGAGGACCGGCTCTTCTTCGACTGCGGGGCGTCGCGCAACCCCTACAAGCACGAGGGCAAGAAGACGCTGGCCTACGAGATCGCCGAGCAGACCGGCTGGCGACCGCCGGATGTCGTCGTGGCGCCGGTGGCCGTGGGCGAGACGTTCATCGCCACCGTGCGCGGCTTCCGGGAGCTCCAGCAGGCGGGCTGGATCGAGCGCGCGCCGCTGATGGTGGCCGCCCAGGCCACGCGGGCCAACGCCATCGCCCGGGCCTGGCGGCAGGGCGGAGCGCTGACCCCGCTCAAGATCGGCTACACGGTGGCCGAGGGGCTGGCCGCCGGGAACCCGGGGCGCAAGGGCGCGTGGGCGCTCAGGCTGCTGCGCGAGCAGGGAGGCGTGGCCGGCGACGCCGAGGACGAGGAGATCCTGGCCGCGCAGCGGACCCTGGCCCGCACCGAGGGCGTGTGGGCCGGGCCCACCGGGGTGGCGACGCTCGCGGTGCTGGCCCGGCTGCTCGCCGACCGGCGGCTGGATCCCGGGCAGACGATCTGCGCGATCGTCAGCGAGACCGGGCTGAAGACGGAAGCCGAGCCGCCGGCGCGCGCCGCGACCGCCTTCGACGAGGAGTCGCTGCGCCGTCTCGTCCGCGAGCGTCTCGCCGCCTAGTGCCCCTGCCCCGGCGATTCTACCTCCGCCCGGCGCCCGCCGTGGCCCGCGACCTGCTCGGGTGCGTGCTGGTCTCCCGGCGGGGCCGCACGGTCACGGCGGGTCGCATCGTCGAGACGGAGGCCTACCTGGGGCCCGAAGACGCGGCCTCCCACGCCGCCTTCCGCCCGGGCAGCCACGCCCTCTTCTACGGCCCGGGCGGCTTCGCCTACGTGTACCTGAACTACGGCCTGCACGCCTGCCTGAACGCCATCACGGACGTGCCCGGCCGGCCCGGCTGCGTGCTCATCCGCGCCCTCGAGCCCGTGCGGGGCCTGGCGGCGATGGCGCGGCGGCGGGGGGTGCGGGCCGA
>JBBIIW010000327.1:0-4171 GCA_037446305.1 Candidatus Rokuibacteriota bacterium | reverse complement strand
TCCGCCAGCTCGTCGAGGGTCCGCTTGCCTTCCCACGGAGGCGCCTCGGCGCCGGTGGACATCAGGCGCGCCTCGAGGAGCGTGACCCGTCGCCTCTCGTCGGCCGCGGCCGGCGGCGCAGCGGCCCCACGCTCGGGGCCCGCCGTCGCCCGGGGGCGCCCCCCTCGCCGCCGCTCGGGCGGGGCCTCGGGCACCAGCCCCAGCCGCTCGGCCCGGTACCGCAGCGTGTTCCGCGGCACCCCGAGCTGGACGGCGGCGCGCGAGTAGTTCCAGCCGGTCGCCTGCAGCACGTCCTGCAGCCGCCGCCGCTCGGTCTCGTCCGCCTCGGCGGCCTCGGGGGCGGGCGCCGCCCGCCGCGGGGCGGCCGGCAGGCCCAGGTGCGCCGGCGCCAGGACGCGCTCGTCCGTGAGCAGGGCCGCCCGCTCCAGCACGTTGCCGAGCTCCCGCACGTTCCCGGGCCAGGGGTACGCGAGCAGGGCCGCTTCCGCGTCCCGGGCCAGTCCCTTCGGGGGCAGGCCGTAGTCGTGACAGATTCTGGCCAGGACGTGCCGGGCCAGCAGCAGCACGTCACGCCCCCGCGCCCTGAGGGGCGGCAGCGCCATCGTCACCACCGCCAGCCGGTGGTAGAGATCCGAACGGAACCGGCCCTGCTGCACGCCCCCGGCCAGGTCCTCGCTGGTCGCCGCGATGACGCAGACGTCGAGGGGCTCGCTGCGCGTGCTGCCCAGCCGGCGCACGGAGCGCTCCTCGAGCACCTTCAGCAGCTTCGACTGCAGGGGCAGGGGGAGCAGACCGACCTCGTCGAGGAAGATCGTCCCGCCGTGGGCCGCCTGGAAGAGGCCGGGCTTGGCCTGGCGCGCGTCGGTGAAGGCGCCCCGCTCGAAGCCGAACAGCTCCGCCTCCAGCAGGGTCTCGGGGATGGCCGCGCAGTTGACGTCCACGAAGGGCCCGCCGGCGCGAGCGCCGCCGCGGTGGATGGCGCCGGCCAAGAGCCCCTTGCCGGTGCCCGTCTCCCCCAGGATGAGCACCGGCGGCAGGCGGCGAGCCGGGCCGGCCGCCGAGCGCAGCAGGCGCGCCACCTGCTCGCGAACGCCCGCGATGCTCGCGCTCTCGCCCAGGAGCTGATCCAGCGGCGCCACGTCGCCCGATCGTACACCCGGGGCCGGGTGTCGAAGGGCGGGAACTGCCGAAAACCGCCGACTCGGCAGTATGGGCCGGCGCCGGGCAACAGGTGGTTTTCTCGGGCCCGAGACCGGGCACAGCTCTTGCGGTCCCGGTTGCCGGGCGCAGCCGCCGGGGGCGCGCCCGGGAGGAGCGACCCCATGGCGAGCGCAGGAACGAACGGACGAGGCGTGAACGGTCTGGATCCCGAGGCCGTGGCCGCGCTGGCCCGGGAGATCGAGCAGGACCCCGCGCGGGGCCGGGCGGGCTTCCGCATCCGCTCGGTCTGGCGCGGCCAGGCGCGCAGCCGGGGCTCGGTGGAGCCGTACTCGATCGGGGGGCGGCTCGTCTACCGCCACTTCACCGTGGACGCCGACGAGCCCTTCGAGCTGCTCGGGCGCAACACGGCGCCCAACCCCCAGGAGCTGCTGCTGGCGGCCCTGAACGCCTGCCTGCTGGTCGGCTACGCCGCGGCGGCGGCCCGCCGCGGCATCGTGCTCGAGCAGGTGGAGATCGAGACGTCCCAGGACCTCGACCTGCGCGACGTCCTGGCCGAGGGCCCGGCCGAGCGCCGCGCCGCGGCCCCCATCCGGTGCCAGGTGCGGCTCAGGGGACAGGCGGCGGCGGAGCAGCTGCGGGAGATGCACGAGGTCGTGCTGAGCCGCTCGCCCAACGTGGCCACGATCCTCGATCCGGTGCCGCTCGAGGCCAGCCTGGTGGTGGAGGAGAGCCAGCCGGCGGGGTGATCGGGGCGCAGGTCGGCCGCGCCCGCGGCGTCACCGGCCGGGGCGCCCGTCCTCCTCTCTCCTGGCGGTGAGCGCCTCCCACGCTGCCCCCTGCACGGCGGCGGACGGCGTGGGCCGGTAGGCGGAGGCCAGGACGACGGAGTGCGCGAGCCCGGCGGCGTAGAAGCTCGCGCGCCAGCCGTACGGGAACTCCTTCAGCTCGACGTTGAAGCCCTGCGCGGTCATGCCGGCCAGGACCGCCCCCACACCGGCCCACGAGGTCAGCCACGCGTCGAGGGCGCGGGCCGCGGGGGGCTGCGGCTCCCGCCATCGCAGGCGGGCGAACCCCAGGGCGGCGGTCAGCAGGGCGCGGCGCTCGGCGAGCGAGGCCATCGGCCACAAGGGTAGCGCGCCCGGGTGGCGACGGCGTGCTTGACGCGGGGGTGGCCCCGGCCTACAGTCGGGCACCCGCGCGGCAAGGTGAGACGATGAACGTCCGCGTCCTCCTGGCCCTCGTCGTCGGCGGCGCCCTGGCCCTGCCGCCCGGCGCCGCGGCGCAACGGATCCCGATCGGCTACGTCGAGTTTCCCTGTCTGCGTCCGGGCTGGCTGGAGCCTTTCGTCCGGGGCGACGCCGTCCGGGACGCTCTGCAGCAGCGGCAGCACCTCCACGGCGGCGACGTCATCTACGAGCACGGGTGCGCGGTTCGGGAAGAGGACCTGGGTCAGGTCGTCAGCGACCTTCTGCAGCGGGGGGTCCGGGTCATCATCGCCATCGGCGACGAGGCGGCGAGGGCGGCAGGCGAGCGCACGGCGACGGTCCCCATCGTCGCGGTGACCACCATGGACCCGCCCGGCGACCCCCTCGCTCCGGCCCCGGCGAACGTCGTCGCGATCAGGCTGAGGGTCGCCGAGCAAGGGCCGGAGCGTCTCGAGCTCCTGCGGCAGCTGGCGCCGGGCGCGTCCCGGGTCGCGGTGATCTGGAATCCCGAGGCCGAAGGGGCCGCGCACGAATGGGCGCGACTCGCCGCCACCCGGCCTCCGGGGCTCGTGCTCGAGTCGCTGGAGGTTCGCGATGCCGAGCAGGTCCAGGATGCGCTGGCGACGCTCGCGCTCTCGCCGAGCACGGCGGTCCTGGTCGTGCTGGACGCCCTGACGTACGCCCAGCGCGACCGCATCGCCGCCTTCACCGCCGCCGCCCGCATCGTCGCGGTGTTCCCGCTGCGGGAGTTCGCCCGCAGCGGCGGGCTGGCGGCGTACGGCCCCCGGCTCGACGCCGTCCCGGCCCAGGTCGCGCGCTACGTCGAGCGGATCCTCCAGGGGGCGACGCCGAGCGAGCTTCCGGTCGCCGGCCCCGCCGGCGTCGACCTGGTCATCAACCTGGACACGGCGGAGGCCCTGGGGGTGCGGGTCCCGGACGCCTTGCGGCGTCGAGCAACCGAGGTGATCGAGGAGACGACGACGGGGTCACGGCGTGTCCCGTGACCCCGTCTCAAGCTGGTGGAGCTGAGGGGATTCGAGGCGGCGGTCACCCGGGCCGGCGCTGTGGTGTCGGCTAGACTAGGAGCCTGTCCCGATAATCGGTGAAAGCATGCGCCGGCCGGCGGCATCGCTGATGTTCACAGACGTTGACGCGCCAGGAGCCGCCGCGTGGCGATGAACGGCTCGATCCCTTTGGCCTGCAGCGCCTCGACATTCGCCTCCGACCAGTAACTTGCGTCGGCGAGCACCGCGCCGGGCTTGCGGCGCAGGGCCTGCGTCGTCGCGCCCACGGCCGGCACCAGTTGCTGAACGTCCGGGGCCGCGGACGTCACGTGCTGGGCGGCGATGATCTGGGCCGGCCCGCCGTCGACCACCGCCCGGGCGTTATAGCCCTGAATGAACCCGTCCGACGTCGGCTGGATCTTCGACTCGGGGTCGGTGAAATTCCGCTGCGCATGGTCCGGGGGCTCGGCCTCGTCCGGGTCTCGGCCCCGAGCCGTCCCCGGCCAGCCGGGGGGGGACAACGATACCCCGGACTGACCTCAGGGGAAAGGGGGCGATCGCCCTCAAAAAAACTGTTACCGACCGGGAGGCGGGTGCCTCAAAACCGGTGTTACCGAGTAGGTCGCCGGAAAGGGGGCCCCGTGACCGAACGAGCGCGACGGGAGTACGCTGGGGTGCTGCGGGCTCGCTACGCCGCCGCGGACAAGGCCGGCAGGGGACGGATCCTCGATGAGTACTGCCGCACGACGGGCTGTCACCGCAAAGCGGCCATTCGCCGGCTACGCCACAAGGCGCGCCCGG
>JBBIIW010000326.1:0-4171 GCA_037446305.1 Candidatus Rokuibacteriota bacterium | reverse complement strand
GGGCCGGCGGCCCGTCAGGCAGGCCCGGCCGGCGGCCCGTCAGCCCCGGCCGCGCACCGCCCGGCCCCGCTCCCAGGCATGCCGCACCGCCTCGCGGTACTCCTCCCAGCTGCCCGGCTGTCCCTGCTCCCACTTGCGCCGCACCAGGGGCTCGACGGCCTGCCAGTCGTCGGCCTCGAAGCCCAGGTCGTAGCCGAACCGGTAGGCCGGCCAGAACTCCTCGAAGGTGTGGGCGGCGGCGTCCATCGTCCGGGTGAAGTGGGCGTGGAAGTCGGCGTCGGTGTCGGCGCGCCAGGCGTCGAAGCCGTACCCCGCCACCCACGAGTCCAGGCCATGCTGCTCCGGGACCGGCCCGCCCGCCGTCGTCACTCGTGCTCTTCCTCCGCGTCGGTCTTCTTCTCGAGCTCCGGCGCGCCGGGCCCCTCCGGGGAGCGGTCGGGCGAGGGCGGCGCCGGCGAGGATCACGGGCGGCGGCGCTCCAGGGCCGGCAGCGGCGTGACGGCCAGCGTGGCCTGGAAGCGCCGCAGCGTGCGGGCGTTGAGGCCGAAGTCGAAGCGGCCCGCCTCCAGCGCGCTCTCGATGGTCAGGCGGGTGTCACCGCCGGCCGTCTCGCACGCCGCGACCCGCACGACGGCCACCCGGCCCCAGCGCGACAGGCGCGCCTCGACGCTCCCCGCGTCCTGCTCGTAGCGGGTGAGCCGGGCGCCCAGGCGGCGCAGGGCCGCCGCGCTGCGCAGCAGCACCTCCTCGGGCGGGCCGGCCACGACGGCCACGGCGGCGCGCCGGGCCGTCACGTCCGGTAGTCGCGATGCCAGAGCGCCAGGTACTCGCGCGCGTTGCGCTTGATGTCCTCCAGCTCCTCGGCGCTCATCTTGCGGACGGGTCGGGCCGGCACGCCCATCACGAGCCAGCCGGCGGGCACGACCTTGCCCGGCGGCACCAGCGCGCCCGCCCCCACCTGGGCGCCCTCCTCGATGACCGCCCCGTTCAGCACCACGGCCCCGATGCCGATGCGGACGTCGTCCTTGATGGTGCAGGCGTGGACGACCGCCCGGTGGCCGATGGTCACCCCGCTGCCCACGATGCAGGGGTACTGGGGCGTGACGTGCAGCACGGCGCCGTCCTGCACGTTGGAGTTGCGGCCCAGGTGCACGTAGTTGTCCTGGTCGCCCCGCAGCACGGCCATCGGCCACACGCTGGCGCCGGCCTCGATGACGACGTCCCCGATGACCTGGGCCGCCTCGTCCACGTAGGCCGTGGGATCGATCCGGGGGCGGCGCCCGGGGACGGCGCGGATCACACGATTTCCCCGGCTGCCACCGCCACGCACTGGCCCGAGATGTTCCGGGCCAGGTCGCTGGAGAGGAAGACGGCCAGGGCCGCGATGTCCTCCGCCGTCACCATGCGCTTGAGCGGCGCCCGCTCCACGAAGGCCCGGCGCATCTCCTCGACCGGCACGCCCTTGACCTGGGCCTGGCCGGCGATGACGCGGTCGATCCGGTCGCCCTCCACCGCGCCGGGGGCGATCGCGTTGACCCGGATGTTGTGCGCGGCCAGCTCCAGCGCCATGCCGTAGGTCATCCCCACCTGGCCGGCCTTGGCCGCGCAGTAGCCGATGCGGAAGGGCAGGCCGCGCCGCCCGGCCACCGACGAGATGTAGACGATGCTCCCCCCGCCGGCCCGGATCAGGGCCGGGACGGCGAAGCGGGTGGACAGGTACGAGGAGGTCAGGCAGGAGTTGATGGTGTAGAACCACTCCTCGGTCGTGTAGTCCTGCACGGGCTTGGTGGGCCCCCCGTCGCCCGCGTTGGCGATCAGGATGTCCAGGCGGCCGAAGGCCTCCACCGCCGCCTCGACCATGCGGCGGGCGTCGGACTCCTGCGCCGCGTCGGCCGTCACGGCCAGGGCCCGCCCCCCCGCCTTCTCGACGAGCCGGGCCGTCTCCTGCACCAGGTCGGTGGAGCGCGCCGCGCACACCACGCGGGCGCCCTCGCCGGCGAAGACCTGGCTCATGACGCGGCCGATCCCCTTGCTGGCGCCCGTGATCAGCGCGACCCGGCCCTCCAGCAGGGCCACGTCAGGCCACCTCGAACAGCCCGGCCGCCCCCATGCCGCCGCCGATGCACATCGTGCACACGACGTACCGGGCGCCGCGGCGCTTGCCCTCCAGGAGAGCGTGGCCGACCATGCGGGCGCCGCTCATGCCGTAGGGGTGGCCGATGGCGATGGCGCCGCCGTCCACGTTGAGCCGCTCCATGGGGATGCCCAGGCGGTCGCGGCAGTAGACGACCTGCACCGCGAAGGCCTCGTTCAGCTCCCAGAGGTCGATCCGGTCCATGGTGAGCCCGAACCGCTGGAGCAGCCGGGGGACGGCGAAGACCGGCCCGATGCCCATCTCGTCCGGCTCGCAGCCCGCCACCGCGTAGCCGCGGAAGATGCCCAGGACGGGGAGGTTGCGCTGCTCGGCCAGGCGGCTGTCCATCACCACGCAGGCCGAGGCGCCGTCGGAGAGCTGGCTGGCGTTGCCGGCCGTGATGTGGCCCTTCTCGCCCGTCACCGGCTTGAGCGCGGCCAGGCCGGCCAGCGTCGTGTCGGGCCGGTTGCCCTCGTCGCGGTCCAGGGTGACCGTCTCCTCGCGGACCTCGCCGGTGGCCTTGTCCTGCACCAGCCTGGTGGTGGTGAAGGGCACGATCTCGGCGGCGAGGCGGCCCTCGCGCTGGGCGGCGGCGGTCCGCTGCTGGCTGGCCAGCGCGTACTCGTCCTGCTGCTCCCGGGTGATGTAGTACCGCCGGGCCACCACCTCGGCCGTCTCGATCATCGTCATGTAGATCTCGGGCTTGTGCTCCTCCAGCCAGGGCTCCCGCAGCCGGTGGAGGTTCATGTGCTCGTTCTGGACCAGGCTGATGGACTCCACGCCCCCGGCGACCATGATGGGCACGCGGTCCACCAGCACGCGCTGGGCCGCCATGACGAGGGCCTGCAGGCCCGAGGAGCAGAAGCGGTTCACCGTGGTCCCGGCCGTCGTGACCGGCAGCCCGGCCCGGAGGGCGGCCTGCCGGGCGATGTTGTGGCCGGTGGCGCCCTCGGGCAGGGCGCAGCCCAGGATGACATCCTCCACTTCCCCGGGCTCCAGGCGGGCGCGCTCGACGGCGTGCCTGATGACGTGGGCGGCCATGGTGGCGCCGTGCGTGTTGTTCAGCGCGCCACGGTACGCCTTGCCGATTCCGGTGCGGGCGGTCGAGACGATGACGGCCTCTGGCATGGGGGCTCTCCTTTGGCCGAAGGATACACGAAGCGGCTGGCGCCCGTCCGCGGCCTCGGCTACCCTCTGGGCTGATGCGGATGGAGGGCAAGGTGGCCCTCGTCACCGGGGCCGGCTCGGGGATCGGGCGGGCCACCGCCCTGCGGCTGGCCGCCGAGGGGGCGCAGGTCGCCTGCGCCGACCTGGCGGTGGCGGCGGCGCGCGAGACGGCGAGCGCCATCCAGGCCGCCGGCGGCAAGGCGCTGGCCGCGCAAGGCGACGTGGCGCGGGAGGCCGACGCCGCCCGCCTGGTGGCCGAGGTGCTGGCCCAGTGGGGACGGCTCACCACGCTGGTCAACTCCGCCGGAGTCCGCCCGGAGCGCCGTGACCCGGCGCCGCCGCCCGGTGAGTGGGCCCGCATCGTGGACGTCAACCTGACGGGCACCTACCTGGTCTCCCGCGCGGCCCTGCCGGCGCTGGCCGAGTCGGGCGGGGCCATCGTCAACCTGGCCTCGATCTTCGGGCTCGTCGGCGGCTCCCTCTCGCCGGCCTACGCCGCCTCCAAGGGCGCCGTCGTCAACCTCACGCGCCAGATGGCCCTGCAGTGGGCGCCGCGGGTCCGGGTGAACTGCGTGTGCCCGGGAGTGATCGAGACGCCCATGACGGCGCCGCTCCTGGCCGAGCCCGAGTGGCGGGAGGCGATGCTCCGCCGCCACCCGCTGGGCCGCATCGGACGTGCCGAGGACGTGGCGGCCGCGATCCTCTACCTGGCCAGCGACGAGGCGGCGTTCGTCACGGGGGTGGCCCTGCCGGTGGACGGCGGCTACACCGCGGCCTGACGGGCCGCGCCCCCGGGCCCGCCGGGCGTTGCGGGATCCGGCGGCTCCCGGCACCCTGGGCGCACATCCGGGAGCGCGGGGCGCACGTGGG
>JBBIIW010000325.1:0-4194 GCA_037446305.1 Candidatus Rokuibacteriota bacterium | reverse complement strand
CTGCGCGCCGCCCTGGCCGCCGGCACGCGGCTGCCGGTCGTCAACACCCGGACCGGGGCCGCCTTCGGCGTGTCGTGCGTGCTGACGCCGCGGGAGCGCGAGATCCTCCTGGCCGGCGGCCTGCTCGCCCACACCCGGCGCCAGCGGGCGGGGACGCCGTGACGCAGCGCCGGATCCGGGCCGTGTTCATGCGCGGCGGGACCAGCCGCGCCCTGTTCTTCCACGCCGAGGACCTGCCCGCCTCGCGCCCCGCGCGCGACCGCATCCTCTGCGCGGCGCTGGGCAGCCCCGATCCCTACGGCCGGCAGCTGGACGGGCTGGGGGGCGGGATCTCCTCGCTGTCCAAGGCGTGCATCATCGGCCCGCCCTCCCTGCCCGACGCCGACGTGGATTACACCTTCGCCCAGGTGGACGTGAAGAGCCCGCTGGTGGACTACACGGGCAACTGCGGCAACTGCTCGGCGGCCGTCGGGCCCTTCGCCGTCGACGAGAAGCTCGTGGCTCTGCCCGGCACGGACTTCGCCGGCGAGACGACGGTGCGCATTCACAACACCAACACCCGCAAGCTCATCGTCGCCCACGTCCCGGTGCGGGACGGCGAGGCCGCCGTCGAGGGCGACTTCGTCATGCCCGGCGTGCCGGGGCGCGGCGCGCGCATCGCCCTCGACTTCCTCGATCCCGGGGGCGCCGTGACGGGCCGCCTGCTGCCCACCGGCCGGCCCCGGGACGTCGTGGCCGGGCTGGAGGCCTCGCTGGTGGACGCCACCAACCCGATGGTCTTCGTGCGCGCGCCGGACCTGGGCCTGACCGGCACCGAGCCGCCGGCGGCGCTGGACGCCGACCGGGGCCTGAGCGCGCGGCTGGAGGCGATCCGCGTCGAGGCGAGCCGCCTGATGGGCGTGCCTGCCAGCCCGGCCGTGCCCAAGATCGCGCTGGTCGCGCCGCCCGCCGCCTTCAGCGTTCTGGACGGCACCGCCCACACCGCCGAGGAGGCCGACGTCCTGGCCCGGGTCATCTCGATGGGGTCCTGCCACCGCGCCTTCGCCCTCACGGCCGCGATGTGTCTGGCCGTGGCCGCGCGGATCGACGGCACCGTCGTGCACGAGTGCGCCCGGCCGGGCCCGGGGGACCTCCGCCTGGGGCACCCCTCCGGCGTCCTGCCCATCGCCGCCGCCGTCGGCCGGCGCCAGGGCCAGCCGTGGGCGGAGCGGGTCACCGTCTACCGCACCGCCCGGCGGCTCATGGAAGGCTTCGTCCGCATCCCGTGACGCTCCGCAGGTGACCACGGCGGTCGCGGCTCCCGATGCCCCGGCGCGGGTCTACGCGGCGCTCCGTCTGGCGGCGCGGTTCTGGCTCTGGTTCCTCTTCAAGCGGGTGGACGTCCGGCACCGGGAGCGCGTGCCGGCCACGGGGCCGGTGCTCCTGTGCGCCAACCACCCCAACAACCTCATCGACTCCCTGCTGGTGGGCGCCGTCCTGCCGCGCCCGGTCCACTACCTGGCCACCGCGGCGCTGTTCCGCAACCCGCTGCTGGCCCGCCTGCTGCGCGCCGCCGGCGTCATTGCCGTCTACCGGCGCCAGGACGACCCCGACCGGATGGAGCGCAACGCCGAGGCCTTCGCCGCCTGCCACGCGGCCTGGCTCGAGGGCCGAACGATCGCCATCTACCCCGAGGGCACCACGCACGCCGAGGCGCGCGTGCAGCGCATCCGCACGGGGGCCGCGCGGCTGGCGCTCGGCTACGAGGCCCGGCGGGCGGAGACGGGCCGCGGGGCCCCGCTGGCGCTGATCCCGGTCGGCCTGTCCTTCGAGGCGCGCAAGTCGTTCCGCGGCCGCGTGCTCGTCTCCTTCGGGCCGCCGGTGCCGGTCACGCCCTACCTCGAGGCCTACCGGCGCGACCCGGTGGCGGCCGTGGAAGCCCTCACGGCGGCCATCCAGTGGGCCATGGAGGCCGAGGTCGTCCACGTCGAGCGCATCGAGACGGCCCGGATCGTGCGGGCCGTCGAGGAGCTCTACCGCGACCACCTGCTGCGCGAGCTGCGGGACGACCGGGGCCTGCCCGAGCGCGACGTGGACGTGTTCCGCCTGTCGCGCACCATCGCCGATGCGGTCCTCTGGTTCCGGACGCGGGAGCCGGAGCGCATCGAGCGGCTGTGGCAGCGGATCCAGGGGTACCGGGCGATGCTGGCCGCCTACCGGGTCCGCGACGAGGCCGTGCAGGCCCGGCTGCGACGTCCCACCGCGCGCCGGCGGCTGCTGGCGCCGTGGCAGGCCACCCTCGGCTTCCCGGTGTTCGTCTACGGCGCCGCCGTCAACGCCCTGCCCTTTCTCCTGCCGCGCTGGCTGGCCCGCGCGGTGGCCCGCCGGGAGACCGACTACGCCACCGCCCGCCTGCTGGCCACCGTGGTGGCGGTCCCCCTGTTCTGGACGCTGGAGATCTGGACGGTGGCCCGGGTGGCCGGCCCCGGCTGGGCGGCGCTGTTCGCGCTCTCGCTGCCGGTGGCCGGGCTCCTGGCGTACGACTACCAGCGCGGGCTGGGCCGGCTGCGGGGCGACCTGCGCTTCAGCCTGCTGGCCCTGACCCGGACGCAGGCGGCGCGGGCGCTGCTGGCCGAGCGCCAGGCCATCGTGGCCGAGCTCGACCGGGCGCGCCGCGACTTCCTGGCCGGCACGCGGGGGAGCAGCTTCTGAGCGTGTACCGGCTCGAGGAGATGACGGCGGCGGCGGTGGGCGCGCTGGACCGCGACCGCACGGTCGCGATGCTGGCGGTGAGCCCGCTCGAGCAGCACGGCCCCCACCTGCCCCTCGGCGTGGACGCCTTCACGGCCCGACACTTCGCCGAGGAGCTGGGCCGGCGCCTGGTCGCCGCCCGGCCCGGCTGGTCGGTGCTGCTCGCCCCCACGCTGCCGCTCGGCTCCTTCACCCTCCAGGGGCCCGGCACGCTGAGCGTGCGGCCCCGCGTCGTCCGCGATGCGCTGGTGGACCACGGGGCCTCGCTGGCGCGCGCGGGCTTCCGCTTCATCCTGATCACCAGCGGGCACGCCGGGCCCACGCACCTGGTGGCCCTCGACGAGGCTGCCGCCGTCGTGAGCCGGCGCCACGGCGTCGTCATGGCCTCGCTCAGCGGCCACCTCGCCTGGCGGTTCCGGTCCCGGCGGTTCCTGGACGGCGTCGAGGCGGCGCTGGGACGCCCGCTCAGCGACGCCGAGCGCCGGGCCTTCGCCGAGGACGCCCACGCCGGCTGGTGGGAGACCTCGATGATGCTCATGCTCCGGCCCGATCTGGTGGACGGGGGCTGGCCGGCGCTGCCGCCGGCGCGGTACTCGACCCTGGCCCGGCTGGTGCCGGACTACGCGACGCGAGGCGGCGGGCAGGGCTACGTCGGTCACCCCGCCCTGGCCGACCCCGACTTCGCCCGCGCGACGTCGGAGGTGCTGCTGGCCGAGGGCATGGCGCTCGTGAACGGGCTCCTCGACGGGGCCCCCGCCGCGCCCCGGCGCTCGCCCTTCTACGCCGTGCCGCTGTTCCGCACCGGTTTCTGGCCGCTCGCCGCCACCGCCGCCCTGGCCCTCGCGGCGCTGGCCTGGCTGAGGCCCCGCTCCCCGGCGCCGTGATCGACCTCGCGGTCGATGCTCCCGTGGCCTGGCTGCGCCTCGACCGGCCGGAGGCCCTCAACGCCCTCAGCACCGAGCTGACGGCGGCGCTGGCGTCCGCCCTGGAGCGCGTGGCGTCCATGACCGGCGTGCGGGTGCTGGCGGTGGCCGGCCGGGGCCGGGCGTTCTGCGCCGGCAACGACATCGCGGAGATGGCCACGCTGACGGGGGAGCAGGCAGAAGCGCTGGCACGACGTCAGGCCGCGCTGATCGCCAGGTTCGCGACCCTGCCCCAGGTGACGCTGGCCGTCATCGACGGCTACGCGCTGGGCGGGGGCCTGATGCTGGCCGTCGCCCAGGACCTGCGCATCGCCTCCGATCGAGCCCGGCTCGGGCTGCCCGAGGTCACCCTGGGCTTCAACCCGGCCTACGGCATCGCCCGCCTGCTCGACGTGGCCGGCGGTGCCCACGGGCGGGACCTGCTCCTGACCGGCCGCATCGTGCACGCCAAGGAGGCGCTGCGCATGGGGCTGGTGAACCGGGTGGTCGCGGCGGCCACGCTGGAGGCGGCCGCCGCCTGGGCTGCCGACATCGCGCGGTC
>JBBIIW010000324.1:0-4198 GCA_037446305.1 Candidatus Rokuibacteriota bacterium | reverse complement strand
CGCGCGAGCCCGGCCACTACCTCTGAGCCAGCGAGGGCGGGCGCGGCGGCACCGGCGGCCCGGGCGGCGCCGGCGCCACCCGCCCCACCGCTCAGCGCTTGAGCACGAACTTGAATCCTTCGTCGGTCTCCTCGACGTCGATCGTCCGGCCGGCCAGCGCCTCCGAGACCTCGCGGCCGATCAGCAGCACGGTCTGCCCCTCGTGGTCGATCACCTGGTCGCCGTCCTTCTCCGTGTCGGGAAACACGCCCAGGCTCCCGGCCGGCGTCTGGCCGAGCCGGAGCGTCATCTCGGTCTCCTCGGTCAGGTCGTCCAGCGCCAGCTTGAACACTTCCCTGGCTCGCTCGGTGACGTAGACCATGATGTCCTCCTCTGCTCCCGGGTCGCCGGATGGCTCTCGAGGTACTGCGTGGTGGTTGGTCGATCGCGCAGACCGGACAAGGCCACCCTACGCCCCGGCCCCCGGGGTGGCAAGGGGGGCAGGAAAAATCTCCCGGGGGCCTACACCCCCAGGAAGCGCTGCTGCACGGCGGGGTCCCGGCGCAGGTCGTCCGGGCTCCCCTCGAACTGGATGCGGCCCTGGTCCATCACGTAGACCCGGTGGGCCAGAGCCAGCGCGACCTCCAGCGCCTGCTCCACGAGCAGGATGGTGGTGCCGCGGCGGTTGATCTCGGCCAGGATGCGGGTGAGGCTCTCGACCAGGAGCGGGGCCAGCCCCTCCGTGGGCTCGTCCACCAGCATGACCGACGGGCGGGCGACCAGCGCCCGGGCGATGGCCAGCATCTGCTGCTCGCCCCCCGAGAGATGCCGGCCGCGGTGGGTGAGCCGCTCGCGCAGGCGCGGGAAGTACTCGAAGACCTCGGCCACCCGCCGGGCCCCGTCGGCGCCGGCGCCGAGCCAGCCCAGGCGCAGGTTCTCCTGCACGGTCAGGTTGGGAAGCACCCGCCGCTCCTCGGGCACCCAGGCGATGCCCCGCCGCGCGATCTCGTGGGTGGGCAGCCCGCTCACGTCCTGGCCGCCCAGCAGCACCCGGCCCCGGCGCGGGCGCACGATCCCCATGATCGCGCGCAGCGTGGTGGTCTTGCCGGCGCCGTTGCGGCCGATGAGCGTGACCACCTCGCCCTCGCGCACCGCCAGGGAGACCCCCTGGAGGATGTGGGCCTCGCCGTAGTAGGCGTGGACGTCCTCCAGAGCCAGGAGCGGCGCGGCGGCCACCGTCAGCGCACGGCGCCGAGGTAGGTCTGCTGGACGAGCGCGTTGGCCCGGATCTCGTCCGGGCTGCCCTCGGCCAGCACCTGGCCCTGGTGCAGGACCGTGATGCGGTCGGAGACCTTCATCACGACCTTCATCTTGTGCTCGACGAGGACGACCGTGCGCCCCTGGGCCAGCTCGCGGATGAGTCCCATGGTCTCGTCCGTCTCCTCCGGGCTCATCCCGGCCGTGGGCTCGTCCAGCAGCAGCAGCGCCGGATCGCCGGCCAGGGCGATGCCGATCTCCAGGTGACGCTTCTCGCCGTGCGAGAGGTGCGCGGCCAGCAGGTGGGCCTTGGCCGCCAGGCCCACCCGGGCCAGCACGGCCTGGGCCCGCTCGCGCGCCTCGGTGAGCCGGACAGCGCGCGACCAGAAGTCGAAGGCCCGGGCCGGCCCCTGGGCGGCGACCCGGACGTTCTCCAGCACGGTGAGGTGCGGGAAGACGTTGGTGATCTGGTAGGACTTGGCGATGCCCAGCCGGGCCACCGCGTGCTGGGGCAGGCCCGTGATGTCCTGGCCGTCGAACCAGATCCGGCCCGCGGTGGGCGGCATCTCGCCGGCGATGAGCCGGAAGAACGTCGTCTTGCCGGCGCCGTTGGGCCCGATGATGGAGCGCAGCTCGCCCCGCCGGACGGTGACGTCCACGCGGTCGACGGCCAGCAGGCTGCCGAAGGCGCGCGTGAGCCGCTCGGTACGCAGCAAGGCCCCGTCGAGCATGCCGGGCAGATACCACGCGCCCTTCGAGAGTGTCAAGGTGTGGAAGGCGCCGGCAGCGATGTTTCCCTTGCCGCCGCTCACAGACGAGCAGCGCGGTCTCGTGGCGCGGGCGAGCGCGCTGGCCGCCGCGCACCCGCACCCTGAAGCCCTCCACGGAGCCCATGAGCCGCCACCCGCTCGTGCCGCGGACGCTCGGCGCGATGGCCATCGCCATCCGCAGCGCGCGGCTGATGCTCCACGAGGCGGCGCGGCTGACCATCGGCAAGCGGCTCTGCGGGCTGCAGGCGGCCACGCTGGAGTTCCAGTAGCGCCGGGCGGCCGCCCGCCGGAATGGCGATCGGCGGCGTGTGCTCGGCGAAGCGCTCCTGAACCTTGTCGCGCGAGATCTCGGCCGGTCGCGACAGCGTGCGCAGTTCGCCCCGATCGAGCAGGAGCTTGCGGGCCTCGAGGTCGAGCGGCAGCCCCTCGAGAGACGGCGGCGGCGGCTCCCGGTAGAGGATGGCGCGGTCCACATCGCTGCTCGCCGTCGCGGTCTGCCGAGCCTCGCTGCCGAACAGGTCCACGGCCACGATCCCCGGGGGCCCCTCGCGGAAGACGTCCCGCACCGCCGCGCCGAGCCGTTCCAGGTCCGTCAGCCGCGGCCGAGCTTGGTCAGGAACTCGGGACCGACCAGGATCTCGCGGGGCTTGGCGCCCTGGCCGGGCCCGATGATGCGGTCCTGCTCCATCATGTCGATGAAGCGGGCGGCCTTGGGGTAGCCCAGCCCCATGCGGCGCTGCAGGAACGAGATCGAGGCCTGGCGCTGCCCGATGACGAGCCGCACGCAGTCCCAGTAGAGGTCGTCGCGCTCGGCGTCGCCGGCTCCCTCGCCGCTCCCCTCGCCGTCCGCCGGCAGCTGGACCTCCTCGTAGACGGCCGTGCCCTGCCTCCGCAGGAACTCGCACACGGCCTTGACCTCCTCGTCGGAGACCCAGGCCCCGTGCACGCGCATCTGCTTGTTGGCCCCCGGCGGCACGAAGATCATGTCGCCGCGGCCCAGCAGCTGCTCGGCGCCGTTGGCGTCGAGCACGGTGCGGGAATCCACCTTGGAGGCCATCTGGAAGGCGATGCGGGTCGGGAAGTTGGCCTTGATGAGGCCGGTCACCACGTCCACCGAGGGCCGCTGGGTGGCCACGATCAGGTGGATGCCGACGGCCCGGGCGATCTGGGCCAGCCGCACGAGGGCGCCCTGGACCTCGCCGGCGGAGACCATCATGAGGTCGGCCAGCTCGTCGATGACGACCACCCAGTAAGGCAGCCGCTCGCCCGGCTCCACGGCCCGGTTGTAGCCCTCGATGTTGCGCACCTGCCGGGCCTGCAGCTGCCGGTAGCGCTCGTCCATCTTGCCCACGATCCACCGGAGGCGCGCCGCCGCCTCCTTGGCGTCCGTGACGACGGGCGCCAGCAGGTGCGGGATCCCTTCGTACACGGACAGTTCCAGCCGCTTGGGGTCGATCATCAGGAACCGCACCTCGGCCGGCGTCATCTTGTAGAGGATCGAGCAGATCATGGCGTTGAGGCCGACCGACTTGCCGGTGCCGGTGGCGCCGGCCACCAGCAGGTGCGGCATGGCCGTGAGGTCGGAGACGACCGGCCCGCCGGTGACGTCCTTGCCGAGCGCCAGCGGCAGCCGCTTGCGCGACTCCGCGAACTCGGGGGAGGCGAAGATCTCCCGGAGGTACACCAGCCCGGGCTCGGCGTTCGGGACCTCGATGGCCACGGTGCCGCGGCCGGGGATCGGCCCCACGATGCGCACGGCGCCCGCCTTCAGGGCCAGGGCCAGGTCGTCGGCCAGGTTCACGACCCGGCTGATCTTCACCCCGGGCGCCGGCTCGAACTCGTAGGCGGTGATGACCGGCCCCGGGCTGACCTGCACGATCCGGCCGTCCACCTCGAAGTCCTGGAGCTTGCGCCGCAGGGTCTCCGCGTTCTCGGTCAGCTCGTCGTGGCTGAGCTTCTGCTCGCCCGCCGGCGGCACGCCGAGCAGGCCGAGCGGCGGGAGCTGGAAGGCCTCGGCCCCGCCCTCGCGACGGAAGTCGAACGTCTCCTGCCACATCAGGCCGCTGCCCGGCGCCCGCCGCTTGGGCTCGACCACCACCGGCGGCGGCGGGGCCGTGGCGGGCTCGGCCCCGAGGGGCCCGGGCCCCTCGGCAGCAGCCGGGGCGGGCGGCGCCGTCGCGCGCTCCCCGGGC
>JBBIIW010000323.1:0-4201 GCA_037446305.1 Candidatus Rokuibacteriota bacterium | reverse complement strand
GCGATGGGTGCGCGCTTCCTGCAGTCGCTCAGGCGCCTGCTCGAGGAGCCGCTGCGGCTCGTCGTATGACCGCGGGATCCGGCGGGGAGCGGGGAGGGTCCGGCGCCCGCGCCCGGCGTCGGCCGGCAGCCGCGCGCCGCCGCCGGCGGGCGCCGAGCGTGTGCAGGACACCCGAGCAGAGATAGGGACGGCGATGGCGACGCACAAGGTCGATGTGGCGGTGGTCGGGACGGGGCCGGGCGGCTACGTGGCCGCCATCCGCTGCGCGCAGCTCGGCCTGCGGGTGGCGGCGGTCGAGGACGACCGGCCGGGCGGGGTCTGCCTGAACTGGGGCTGCATCCCGACCAAGGCGCTGCTGCGCAACGCGGAGGTCGTCCACCTCATCCGCCGGGCCGGCGACTTCGGCGTGCGCGTGCAGGGGATGGAGGCCGACTACGCCGAGGCCATCCGCCGCAGCCGCGGGGTGGCCGACCGGATGGCCAAGGGCGTCGAGTTCCTGTTCCGCAAGAACAAGATCACGCTGTTCCCGGGCACGGGCCGGCTGGCCGGGCCGACCACCGTGGACGTCAAGGGCAAGAGCGGCACCGAGACGCTGGAGGCCCGCGCCGTCATCCTGGCCACGGGGTCGGAGCCCAAGTCCCTGCCCGGCGTCGCCATCGACGAGCAGCGCGTGCTCTCCTCCAACGGCGCCGTGCGGCAGGAGCGCGCCCCCCGCTCCCTGGTCGTCATCGGCGCCGGGGCCGTCGGGGTGGAGTTCGCCGACGTCTATGCGGCCTACGGCACCCAGGTGACGCTCCTGGAGGCGCTGCCCCGCATCGTCCCGGTCGAGGACGAGGAGGTCTCGGCGCAGCTGGCCCGCTCGTTCTCCCGCCGCGGCATCACCGTGCAGACGGGCGTCAAGGTGCAGTCGGTGACCGCGGGCGGCCCCGGCGTCGTCGTCGAGACGGAGGGCGGGCGCATCGAGGCCGAGCAGGTGCTGATGGCGGTCGGCCGCGGCGCCCGCGTGGCCGGCATCGGCCTGGACCGGCTGGGGGTGGCGGTCGAGCGCGGCTTCGTGAAGGTCTCGCCGCGGATGGAGACGTCGGTGAAGGGGATCTACGCCATCGGCGACATGGCCGGCCCGCCCCTGCTCGCCCACAAGGCGATGGCCGAGGGCGTGGTGGCGGCCGAGGCCATCGCCGGCCGCGACCCGCGTCCGCTGGACTACACGAACATCCCCTCCTGCACGTACTGCCGTCCCCAGGTGGCCTCCCTGGGGCTCACCGAGGCCCGGGCCCGGGAGAACGGGCGGGAGGTGAGCGTGGGGAAGTTCCCCTTCACCGCCAGCGGCAAGGCGGTCGCGCTGGGCGAGACCGAGGGCTTCGTGAAGGTCGTCGCCGACAAGGCCACCGGGGAGATCCTGGGGGTCCACATCCTGGGGCCGGAGGCGACGGAGATCATCCACGAGTTCGCCGTGGGCCGCACGCTGGAGGCGACGCTGGAGGAGATGATCCACACCGTGCACGCGCACCCCACGCTGTCCGAGGCCGCGCTGGAGGCCACCCTGGCGGCGCTCGGACAGGCCATTCACATCTGATTCGGCCGCGGTGGGACAGTTCAAGGTCCCGATCACGTTGTTCCCGACGGACGGCGGCGCCCCCCCGCGCCTCGAGGCCCCGGTCGACACCGGCGCGGCCTGCACCGTCGTGGCGCGAGCGACGGCCCGGCCCGACGCGCGGAGAGGAACCCCGTGGACTTCGAGCTGACCGCCGAGCAGCAGGCGCTCCGCGCCCGCGCCCGCGAGCTGGCCGACACGCGCTTCGCCGAGCGCGCGGCGCGGTGGGACGAGCGCGAGGAGTACCCGTGGGACAACGTCAAGGACCTGGTCGCCGCTGGCTTCATGGGCATGACGATCCCGCGGGAGTACGGCGGCGGCGGCCGCCCCCTGCTCGACGTCGTGCTGGTCATCGAGGAGATCGCCCGGGCCTGCGGGGTGACGGCCCGGATCGTGGTGGAGGGCAACCTCGGCGTGGTGGGGGCCCTGCGCGCCTACGGCAGCGAGGCCCAGAAGCGCCGCTACTTCCCGTGGGTGCTGGAGGGCGAGAAGCCGGCCATCGCCATCACCGAGGTCGGGGCGGGCTCGGCCGCGACCGATCTCACCACCCGGGTGGAGGAGACACCGCAGGGGCTGGTCCTCACAGGGCACAAGCGGTACATCACCGGCGCCGGGACGTCCCGGCTCTACCTGGTGTTCGCCCGCTTCGGCGACCGGCCCGGCGCCGAGGGCATCGGCGGCGTCCTGGTCGAGCGCGACACGCCGGGCTTCCGGATCGGGCGGCGGGAGCCGATGATGGGCCTGCGCGGCATCCCGGAGGGCGAGCTGCACTTCGAGGGGTGCCTGGTCCCGCGCGAGCACGTCCTGGTCGCTCCCGGCGACGGCTTCAAGCGGCTGATGCGGGCCTACAACGGCCAGCGCCTGGGCGCGGCCACCGTCGCGCTCGGGCTGGCCCAGGGCGCCTGGGAGCGCGCGCTGGCCCACGCCACCGAGCGCCGCCAGTTCGGCCGGCCGATCGCCGAGTTCCAGGGCCTCCGCTGGAAGCTGGCCGACATGGCGATCAAGCTCGACGCGGCCCGGCTGCTCATCCACCGCGCGGCCGCCCGGGCCGGCGACGGGATGCCGGACGCGCTGGAGGCGGCCAAGGCCAAGACCCTGGCGGCGGAGGTGGCCCAGGAGGTGACGAGCCAGGCCCTGCAGATCTTCGGCGCCGCCGGCTACGGGCGGAGCCTGCCGCTGGAGCGCATGATGCGCGACGCCCGCATGTTCGCCATCGGCGGCGGCACGCTGGAGATGATGCGCAACCTGATCGCCGACCGCATCCTGCCCTCGCGGGTGGACTGGCGCCGGGCCTGAGGTGCGGCTCGGGGTCGGACTGCCCATCGGCGGGGCCTGGGCCACGCGGGAGAACGTGGTGGCGGTGGCCCGCGCCGCCGAGGCCCTGGGCTACCACTCGCTGTGGACGTTCCAGCGCCTGCTCTACGCGATCGCGCCCCGCAACGACTACCCGCCGATGCCGGGGCAGCCCTGGCCGGAGCCGTTCGCGCGCACGCTCGACCCGGTGGTCGTGCTGTCCTACGTCGCCGCGGTCACCGGGCGCATCCGGCTCGGGACCAGCGTGCTCATCATGCCCTACTACACCCCGATCATGCTGGCCAAGCAGCTGGCCACGCTGGACCAGCTCTCGGGCGGGCGGCTGGACGTGGGCCTCGGCATCGGCTGGTCCGAGGACGAGTACGAGGCCTCCGGGGTGCCGTTCGCGCGGCGCGGCCGCCGGGCCGACGAGTTCCTCCGGTGCCTGAAGGCGATCTGGACCGAGGAGATCGTGGAGTTCAAGGGAGAGTTCTACCGCGTGCCGCGGGCCCGGGTGGAGCCCAAGCCGGTGCAGCGGCCGCATCCCCCGATCACCATCGGCGGCTACAGCGAGGTGGTGATCCGCCGGGCCGTGACGCTGGCCGACGGGTTCAACGGCGGCAACATGCCCCTCGACCAGGTGGCGCCGATCGTGGCGGCGTTGCGTCGGGCCGCGGCCGCCGCCGGCCGCGACCCGTCCACCCTGCACATCGTGAGCCGCGGTTCCTTCGTGGTGCACGAGCGTCCCCAGGGCCCCGCCCGCCGCCCCCTGTGGGGCTCGCTCGACGAGGTCCGGGAGGACATCGAGCGCTACGCCGCGGCCGGGCTCACCGAGCTGTTCCTGGAGCCCAACTTCCAGCCGGGCGGCCCCGTCCTGGAGCGCGTCCTGGCCCACCTGGAAGCGCTGCGCCCCCGATAGCCGGCGCTCGCGGACGCCACGGCCGGGCCGGGGCGGCCGCGCCGGGGGGCTTGGGGGCCCGGGGGGCCCGCGGAGCCCCCCATGGAGTCAATCCCTCACCGAGGAGGACCACTTCCGGATCTCCTCGCGCATCGCCTCCTTGCCCGCCTCGAAGGCGCTGATCAGGCGCTGCGTCTGCTCCTCGAACAGCTCGCGGCTCTTGTCCAGCCACTCGCCGGCCTGGGTCTGCGCCTCGCCCGCCCAGGCCTGGGCGCGCTTGGCCACCTCGCCGCCGCGCTCGGCCAGCAGCTCGCGCGTCTGACGTCCCGTCCGCGGCGCGGTGAGCACGGCGGCGGCGGCGCCGACGATCGCCCCCAGCAGGAACCAGCCGAGCGCGCCCCCGCTACGCCTCTCGT
>JBBIIW010000322.1:0-4212 GCA_037446305.1 Candidatus Rokuibacteriota bacterium | reverse complement strand
GCCGGCCGCGGGCCTGGAGCCGGGCGTCCTGCTGCCCAACCGGCTCATCCGCCCCGTGGCCGAGGCGGCGCCGCGCGATCTGGCCGCGCTGGCCCGCGTGGAGGGCATCCGGCGCTGGCGCGTGGAGGCGTTCGGGCCCGCGATGCTTGCGGCCATGGGGGCATCGTGAGAAGGTCACCGCGATGAGTGGCTGGCAGGCCAACCTGGTCGACGACGACGCCGGGCTGCGGGCGATCCTAGCCGCGGCGGAGACGGTGGCCGTGGTCGGGGCCAAGATGGATCCCGAGCAGCCGGCGCACTACGTGCCCGCGTACCTGCGCGCGCACGGCTATCGGATCCTGCCCGTCAATCCCACCATCGCCGGCCGGCGTCTGTTCGACGTCGAGGTGGTCCCGACGGTGGCCGACCTGCCGGGGCCGGTGGACGTCATCGAGATCTTCCGGCGCCCGGCGTCCCTGCCCGGGCACGCGCGCGAGATCCTGGCCCTGCCCTGGACGCCGCGCGCCGTGTGGTTCCAGCTCGGCATCCGGAACGACGTGGCGGCCGAGATGCTGGCGCGGGCCGGCATCCGGGTGGTCCAGAACCGCTGCATGATGCCCGAGCACCGCCGCCTGCTGGACGGGCGCTGAGCCATGGCCGGCGAGTACGCCTTCGTCATGAAGGACCTGCGCAAGGTCGTGCCGCCCCGGCGGGAGATCCTGCGCGGCATCTGGCTGTCCTTCTTCCACGGCGCCAAGATCGGCGTGGTCGGCGCCAACGGCGCGGGCAAGTCGACGCTGCTGCGCATCATGGCCGGCGTCGACCGCGACTTCCAGGGCGAGGCCTTCCCGGCCCGCGGCCTGCGGATCGGCTACCTGCCCCAGGAGCCGGTCCTGGACCCCGGCCGCGACGTGCGCGGCAACGTCGAGGAGGGCGTGGCCGACACGCGGGCGCTGCTCCGCCGCTTCGAGGAGGTGAGCGCGCGGCTGGCCGAGCCGCTGGACGCCGACGAGATGGAGCGCCTGCTCGAGGAGCAGGCCCGCCTGCAGGACGCCATCGACGCGGCCGGGGCCTGGGACCTCGACCACACCCTGGAGCTGGCCATGGACGCGCTGCGGCTGCCGCCGGGCGACATGGACGTGACGCGGATCTCCGGGGGCGAGCGTCGCCGCGTCGCCCTCTGCCGGCTCCTGCTCTCCCGCCCCGACATGCTGCTGCTGGACGAGCCGACTAACCACCTGGACGCCGAGTCGGTGGCGTGGCTGGAGCGGTACCTCAAGGAGTACCCGGGCACGGTGGTGGCCATCACCCACGACCGCTACTTCCTCGACAACGTGGCCGGCTGGATCCTGGAGCTGGACCGCGGGCACGGGATCCCCTGGGAAGGCAACTACTCGTCCTGGCTCGAGCAGAAGCGCCAGCGGCTGGAGCAGGAGGAGAAGGCCGATCTGGCCCGCCGGCGCACGCTGGAGCGCGAGCTGGAATGGGTGCGGATGGCGCCGCGGGCGCGGCAGGCCAAGTCCCGCGCCCGCCTGAAGGCGTACGACGCCATGGCCAGCGAGCCGTTCGCCGCGCGGGCCGAGACGCTGGAGATCGCCATCCCGCCCGGGCCCCGGCTGGGCGACCTGGTCATCGAGGCCGAGCACGTCAGCAAGGCCTACGGCGACCGCGTGCTCATCGACGACCTCACGGTGACCATCCCGCGCGGCGCCATCGTCGGCATCATCGGCCCCAACGGCGCCGGCAAGACCACGCTGTTCCGCATGATCGTGGGCCAGGAGCAGCCGGACCGCGGCGTGCTGCGGGTGGGGGAGACCGTGCGGCTGGCCTACGTCGACCAGGCGCGCGACCGCCTGCATCCCGGGCAGACGGTGTGGGAGGCCATCTCGGGCGGCGAGGAGGTGCTGGACCTCGGGGGTCGCAAGCTCGCCTCCCGGGCCTACGTGGCCTCGTTCAACTTCAAGGGCCCGGACCAGCAGAAGCGGGTGGGAGACCTCTCGGGCGGCGAGCGCAACCGCGTGCACCTGGCCGCCATGCTGCGCAGCGGCGGCAACGTGCTGCTGCTGGACGAGCCCACCAACGACCTCGACGTGGACACGCTGCGGGCGCTGGAGGAGGCGCTGCTGGCGTTCGTGGGCTGCGTGCTCGTCATCAGCCACGACCGCTGGTTCCTGGACCGCATCGCCACCCACCTGCTGGCCTTCGAGGACGAGGGGCGTGTGGTGTGGGTGGAGGGCGGCTACAGCGACTACGAGGCCGACCGGCGCAAGCGGCTGGGCGCCGAGGCCGACCGCCCGCACCGCCTGCGCTACAAGCGCCTGCCCGCCGGCTAATTCAGCCACCCGGTCGGCGGCGCCGGGAGTCGGGCCGGGGCCGGCCAGGGCCGCTTCACGTCGTTCGCCTGGCCGGGCCGGTCGGCGCCGGTCAGCCGGCGCTCAACGTGGCCAGCAGCGTCCGGGCAGCGCGGAGGTCGGCGGTGTCGTGGCCTTCCGTGAACCAGGCATAGACCGGGGCCAGCTCCCGGCAGGCCTCCCGGCGTCGCCCCTGCCCGGCCAGCAGGCGGGCGAGACCCAAGGCCGCTCGCAGCTCCAGGCTGCGCTCCTCGCGCTGGCGGCAGAGGGCCAGGGCAGCACCGCCAGGGCCTGCTCGAAAAGGGCGGCCGCTTCGCGGTTTCCCGAGCGCGCCGCGGCGCGGTCCCCTGCCTGCTGCAGGTACCCCACCGCCCGCTCCCGCAGGTGTCCTCGCAGGGCGTGATGCGCCAGTCGCTCGACGTGCTCCTCCAGCCGGTCGGCGTGGAGCCGCTCGACGGCGCCGACGAGGGCGGCGTGGAGAGCCTGGCGGCGGTCGCTCAGGAGGCTGCCGTAAGCTACCTCGTGCGTGAGGGCGTGCTTGAAGGTGTACTCCACCTCCGGGAAGAGCCGCGCCTCGTAGAGGAACTCGGCCGCCTGGAGCCGTCCCAGGCCGCGGCGCAGGTCGTCCTCATCCAGCTCGGCCACCGCCAGCAGCAGCGCCAGCGGCACGTCCTTGCCCACCACGGCCGCCGCCTGGAGCAGTCGCTTGTCCTCGGGGGCCAGGCGGTCGATGCGGGCGGCCAGGATGGCCTGGACGGTGGCCGGCACCGCCACCGCGTCGGGCGATTTCACGAAGCGATAGGCGCCGGGGGTCCCGGCCAGGGCTCCGGTCTCCACCAGCGCGCGGACGCCCTCCTCCAGGAAGAGCGGATTGCCCTCCGTCCGCGCGATCAGCAGCGGCTTGAGGGTCGCCACGCTCGGGTCGCTGCCCAGGAGCGCGTCCAGGTCGTCGGCGCTGTCCGGCCCCGGAAGGTCGATGCGGAGCTGGCGATAGTAGGTCTTGCTGCCCCAGCCGTGCCGGTACTCGGGCCGGTAGTTCACGGCCAGCAGGATCGGGGCCGCCGGCAGGCTCTCCACCAGGCGATCGAGGAACTCCTGGGTCTCGGAGTCGATCCAGTGAAGATCCTCGAACACGACGATGAGGGGCTGGACCCGGCTCTCCCGCAGCAGGAGCGCCTTGACCGCGGCCAGGGTGCGCCGGCGGCGCTCGGTGGGATCGAGGGCCAGGAAGGAGCTGCCTCCGGGTAGCGCGTCGAGCAGCCAGAGGACGGCCGGAATGGCGTCCCGGAGCGTCTCGTCGAGGGTCAGCACGTTCCCGGTGACCTTGGCCTGGATCGCCCGGCCGTCGTCCCCGCGATCGATCCGGAAGTAGGCGCGCAGCAGGTCGGTGAGCGGCAGGTAGGGCGTGGCCTTGCCGTACGAGACGGAGCCGCTCTCCAGCGTGAGCCAGCCGTGGGCATGGTGAGAGTGGACGAACTCGTAGAACAGCCGGGACTTCCCGAGATCCCCTGTGTCCGCCGCAGCTCCTCCGAGTACCGTCGGATGGGCATCCTGCATGCGGAGGGCCGCGTAGCAGGCCCGGACGGCGTGGTCCTCGTGGGCGAGCGGCGCCCCGAACAGGGCCATGATGCCATCGCCCATCACCTGATTGACGGTGCCCTCGTAGTGGTGGACGGCCTCGATCATCCGCTCGAGCACGGGATCGAGCCAGGCGCCGGACCTCTTCGGGATCGCGGTCGGCCAGCAGCTCCATCGAGCCCTTGAGGTCGGCGAACAGCACCGTGATCTGCTTGCGCTCTCCCTCGAGCGCGCCGCGCGAGTCGCTCGGCCAGATGGGGCGGCACGCGGCGGGCTGGCCCGGGGGGCCGGGCGAGATCGGAAG
>JBBIIW010000321.1:0-4221 GCA_037446305.1 Candidatus Rokuibacteriota bacterium | reverse complement strand
GTCAACCGGCCCGGCGGGCCCGGACAGGTCCGACGACCGGCTCCAGCCGGCCTGGCAGCACGCCGCCGGGATCCGTGCCCGCTCGACCCGGCCGGCCAGCGTCGCCTCGGATCCGCACCGGCTCCGGGCGCCCGGCCAACGCCCCCTCGGATCCGCGCAGGCTCGGAGCGCCCGGCCTGCGCCCCTCAGATCCGCGCCGGCTCGAGCCGCCCCGCCAGCACGTTCAGGGCCTCGAACAGGTAGTACGAGCCCCAGATCAGCTCGTGCTGCGTGGCCAGGCCGATGCGCTTGTTGTAGCAGCCGTGGGAGAGGATGCCGCGGGTGTCCAGGTAGCGCTCGACCAGCGCCGACACCGTGGCCTCGGCCGCGGTCCGGTAGGCCCGCCGGCGCGCCTCGTCGGGCACGAGCGCCGCCAGCTTGAGCAGCGCGGCGGCGACGATGGCGGTGGCCGAGGTGTCGCGGTTCGTGCCGGGGATGGCGGGGTCGTCGAAGTCCCAGAACGCCACGCGGTCGGCCGGGGCGTGGGCCAGCCACCAGTCGGCGCAGCGGGCGGCCACGTCCAGGAACTCGCGCTCGCCCGTCCACCGGTGCACGAGCGCGTAGCCCACGATGGCCCAGGCCTGGGCCCGCGCCCAGGTGGAGTCCTCCCGGACGCCCTTGTGGGTGTAGCGCCGCAGCAGGCGGCCGGTCGCGGGGTCGAAGGACGCCGACTGGCAGACGGAGCCGTCCTCGCGGATGCAGAACTCGACGTGGCGGCGGGCGTGGCTCACCGCCATCTCCCGCCAGCGCGGCTCGCCGGCCTCGCCGGCCGCCCAGACCAGCAGCCCCGCCCCCTGCACCGTGTCCACGTTGGCCTCGCCGTGGCCGACGTCGGAGGCCTCCTCGGCCTCCGCGCCCAGCGGGAAGCAGCCGGCCCTGGCGTTGAAGGAGGCCGCCCAGCCGCGCGCGCCCAGCAGCGCGATCTCCCGGGCACGGGCCTCACCGAGCAGCACGGCCCCCAGCAGGGCCCCGTAGTAGAAGAGGAAGCCGCGAAAGACGGTATCGGAGGTCGCGCGCGGCACGAGCCGCTCGGTCCACTGGCGGGCCCACGCCCGGTAGTGGTCCTTGCCCGTGGTGGCGGCGGCCAGCCAGCACTGGGCGTTCCAGAAGCCCCCCGTCCAGTCGCCGCCCGGCGAGGTCGTCCACCGTCCCGTGGCGGGGTCGGCGTAGTGCGGGAAGCCGTCCGTGACGGTCGTCCCGGTGGTGTCGATGCGCGCCAGCATGCGGTCGAGCGCGGTCTGCCAGTCGCTCATGGATCGCCTCCGGGCCTCACGCGACGGGCCCTCACGGCCACTCGGCGCGCGGCCGGTCGAGCGCCGCGCGGTCCCAGCCGGCCAGATCGGCCGCGGCGTCGTACGCCGTCTGGAAGAACTCCAGGACGGCGGCGTCCGGCGAGGAGGCCGAGCGCGCCGCCTCGTAGGGGAGGATGAAGTTGCCCAGCGCCCGGTCGTAGTACGCCGCCGCCGGCCGGACCGGGCTCGCGGCCAGCGCCGCCGGCTCGGGCCGCGCGTAGGCGTAGAAGGCCGCCTCCGTGACGGTCCCGCTTCCCGGCCAGAACCCCACGCTGAACTCCTCGTGGGAGTTCGCCTCCCGGAGCACCCACCACGTGGTCTCCGGGTGCGGCGGCGCCCGCCGCCCGCTGAACCGCGTCAGCGCCAGATCGCACACGCCCCAGAAGAAGTGGACGGGGCTGGACTTGCCGAGGAAGCGCCCGGCGAAGCGCTTCATGACCCGGTCGGCCTGCACCAGCATGCCGAAGAAGCGCTCGACGTGTCCGGGATCGTACGAGGCGTGCACGTGGTCCCGGGGAAACGGGATGGGGTGGTCCACCTCCACCGGCACCGGCCACAGCTTCACCTCGATGCCCAGGCCGGCCAGGAGATCGAGGTACTCGCGATAGAAGTCGGCGACGGCCTGCGGGCGCAGCGGGACATCGCGAACCGCGCCCTCGCTCGTCCGGACGGCCAGCCGGTGCGCGATGAAGTCGAGCTCGACGTCGAAGGTCCGGACGCCGTACGGGATGGGCGAGGTCGTCAGGCCGCGCGACGTGACGTGGAGCGCCACGTGCCACCAGTGGTTCTGCATCGGCGCCAGGGCCAGCCGGGTCTTGCCCACGATCTGCGTCCACATGTGGAGGGTCTCGAGGGTGGCTCGCCATTCGGCAAGCGACAGGCTGGGCCAGGGCTCGACGGCCATGACCCGGGTATCCTACGACGCCGGCGGTTCGCGGACCACGGCGTCCCGTCATCGGGCACGCGGGCCCGGTCAGGCACGGGAGAAGATCAGCTCCTGGTCGCGCGGCAGCGAGCCCCGTCGCAGCGCGAGCTGCGCCAGCGGGATGGCGCCTTCCAGGGCCATGCGGCCGCACGTCGGGACGGCGCCGGCCGCCGGGCCGGGGCCGACGCCGCCCGGGTCAGCGGGGACTGACGCGGTCGGTCTTGCCGGGCTCGAAACGGCCCGCGCGGAGCGTGGTCCACAGCACGCGCCAGGCGGCGCGGGTGGCCAGCAGCCAGTAGGTCTGGCAGCGGAAGGTTCCCCAGAGCTTGGCGCGGAGCGTGGTGCGCGCGACGTCCACGGGGCGCGGGAAGTACGGGGCCAGGCGCTCGATGAGGTCCTGGGTGACGATCCCGCCCACCCAGATGGTGAGGGCCAGCGAGAGCGAGGGCAGCAGCACGCCGAGGGCGAACGGCAGCGGCCGGTCGGCGAAGCGGTAGGCCAGGTGCCAGCCGAGGTAGCCGGCCACCGGATAGCACAGCGCCGCCAGCGGCCACTCGACCACCTTGTTGCCGACGTGGCGGACGAGCTGGGCCAGGTTGTAGGCGCCCGGCGCCCGGCGCCAGAGTCGCCAGAGCACCCGCACGTCGTCGAGCACGCCCTGGTACCAGCGGGCGCTCTGCCGGACGATCTTCTCCTTCGTCTCCGGCAGGTCGTTGAGCTCGATCAGGGGCAGCGGCGCCATGACGATGCCCCGGGCCCCCAGCAGGTAGCCCAGCGTCGAGTCCTCGGTGGCCCCGCTGGTGGGGAAGCCGCCCAGCGCCTGCAGCACGTCCAGCCGGACGAACTGGTTGTGCCCCAGGCAGATCTGCGAGCGGCGGAAGCAGAGCTCGAACAGCGGCCGCAGGAGGGCGGCCAGCCGCGGGGCGCGGGCCCGCAGCCGCGCGAACCACGCCACCCGCCGGCGCTCGTTGATGAGCCGGGCGATGGAGACGCGGATGAAGATCGAGGACTGCTGGATCGCGCAGACCCGGCCGCGGTGGTCCAGGCGGTCGAAGTTGGCCAGCGACAGGGTCACGCCCTGGTAGGCCTCGGCGGCCCGCCCCTCCAGCACCTGGGCCGCCAGCCAGCGGTAGACGTTCGGGTCGGGGATCGAGTCGGCGTCGCTGACGCCGACCCACACCCGCCGCGGGTCGTGGCCGTCCCCCAGCACGGCGTCGAGCGCCTCCGGACGCAGCGCCCAGTTCAGCTGGTGGGCCTTGCGTCCCGGGCCGGGCATGACCAGCAGGGACAGCATCTTCTGCTGCCAGGGCGGCAGCTCGGCCCGGAAGCGCCGCACCAGCTCCGCGGTGCTGACTCCCATGAGCGGGTGCGGCGACCGCTCCTCGTCCTCGCGCGTGACCACCACGACGTGCAGCCGGCTGTCGGGGTAGCGCGAGGCGAGGAGCGCGCGCAGCGTGGCGGCGATGTGCGGCTCCTCCAGGGCCGGCACCAGGTGGAGGAACACCGGCGCCGCCGGGTGGCGGGCCAGAGCCGCCTCGTCGGGCAGGGCGTCGAGCCGCTGGTAGCTCTCGTGGACGAGCCGCCAGGTGCTGAGCATGCCCTTCCAGTCCAGCAGCAGCTTGAAGGCGGCGCGGGCGTTGAGGAAGGAGCAGACCGCGAACAGCGCCGCCCAGAACCAGTCCATGGCCGCGACCAGGAGCTTACGGGCGGCGGGACGGGAACTTCAAGACCGTCTCGCCCTCGCGCACCAGGCCGTGCTCCTCGCGGGCGAGCTTCTCCACGTAGGCGGGATCGTCGCGCAGCCGGTTGATGGTCTCGGTCAGGGCCGCCGCCCGCAGCCGCAGCGTGGCCAGGTCGCGCTGGACGGCCTCGATCTCCCGCTGGAGGACCCGGACGCGGAGGTAGCCGCTGACGCCCCAGCCCGTCAGCAGCGCCAGCCCGGCCAGCGCGGCGGCCACCACGGCC
>JBBIIW010000320.1:0-4223 GCA_037446305.1 Candidatus Rokuibacteriota bacterium | reverse complement strand
GCGGGTGATCGTCGATGAAGGCGCCCCGCCCGGTGAGCAGCCGGCCGTCCTCGACGCGCTTGACGCTCTTGCCGATCCAGCGGGAGCCGGAGGTCATGACGTGACGTCCGACACTAGTCACCGCCTCGGGCCTTGTCAAGACAGCCGGGCCGTCCGCCCGCCCGGCCGGCCCCCGAGCTCGGCCCAGCGGAAGCAGCCGACGACGTGGTCGTTCACCATCCCCACCGCCTGCATGAACGCGTCGCAGATGGGGGGACCGACGAAGCGGAAGCCGCGGGAGGCCAGGTCGCGGCTCAGCGCCCGCGAGACCTCGGTGGCAGCGGGGACCTGGCGCAGCGCCCGGACCCCGCCCTCAGTGCGCGCCCCCCGGCGCCGCCACGCCCCGGAAGGCGGCCAGGCGCTGCGCCAGCGGCGTGTTGCGGCTGCGGCCGACGCGCACCTGGCCGTCGATGATCACGCACGAGATGCCGGGGATGTCGCCGCGAGCGATGGCGCCCAGGGCGTCGGCGGCCGCCGACGCCACCGGCGCGTCGCAGACGAGCAGGTCGGCGGGCTGCCCGACGGCGATGGTCCCCGTGTCGAGCCGGAAGGCGCGGGCGTTGTTGCCGGTGGCCAGCGCGACGCTCTCGGCCGGGTCCAGGTCTCCCAGCGAGGCCAGCTCGCAGACGCTCTTGAGCACGCCCATCGGCATGACGCCGGTCCCGGTCGGGGTGTCGCTGGCGACGCACACGCGCTCCAGCGCGCCCCCCTCGCGGGCCAGGCGGAGGAGGAGCAGCGCCGAGCGCAGGTTGCCCGCCTGCACCACCTGGAGCGCCATGGCGCTCTCGCGGACGATCCGCGCCAGCCCCTCGTCCTCGAGCGAGGTGGTGCCGCCGTTGACGTGGCCGCACACGTCCGGCCGGAGGTGCAGCAGGACATCGGCCGTGATGGGGCTGGAGCCGGGGATGGAGGTCCCGCCGCTGTGCGACATGACCGTGAGCCCGTGGCGCTGCGCTCGCTGGACCTCCGGCGCGCCGTCGCGGGGATCGCGGTAGCCGCCGAACCCGTACTTGGCGTGGCGCACCCCGTGGCGGGCCATCTCGGCGAAGTCGTCGTCGCCCAGCCCCGGCTCCAGCACCACCGAGCCCGCGTTCACCTTCATGCCATTGGGGCGGAAGCCGGCGAAGCACTTGGCGGCCGCGATGGCCAGGGCCCGGGCGGCCACCGGGTCGTGCGGGCGCCCGGGCGCGTGCACCCCCTCGCCCGCCGACACCACGCTGGTCACCCCGCCGTGGACGTAGGAGTCGAGGAAGTCCACCGTCTTCTGCCGCGGCGTGTAGTCGCCCAGCACCACGTGGCAGTGGGAGTCGATGAGCCCCGGGAGGACGGTCGTGCCGCGGCAGTCCACCACGACGTCGGCGCCGGCGGCGCCCGTCCGGCTGGCGGCCCCGATGGCCGCGATGCGCCCGTCCCGGACCAGGATGGACTCGGCCTCCAGGCGGGGCGCGGCGAGGATCCCGGTGGCCAGCGCCCCGATGTTGACGAGCCCCAGGGTGCCGGTCACGCGTACTCCGCCAGGCACCGCTCCACCAGGGCGGTGGCCGCCGCCCAGTCGTAGGACCGGAACACGCGCGCGTTCACCACCGGCTGGGCCGCCGAGTAGAACATCTCGTACTGCAGCTGCCGCCCCCCGAACTCGGTGCCCACGAAGTCCCACACGAGCCGGAGCAGCTTCACGCGCTCGCGGGCCGGCGCCGCCGCCGAGGCGTAGTAGCGCTCGGTGTCGGCCCGGGTCTCGGGGCTGGCGAAGGCCGCCGCCGACGAGGGCAGGGCCTGGAAGGCGCCGCCGGCCAGCTCCCGCAGCGCGCGCACGAGATCCACGATGAGGCGGCGCTGCAGGCTCATGCCGGCGTAGATGTACTGCGGGTGCGGCCGCGCCACCCCCTCGCTGACCAGCGGGAAGCGGGCGGCGGCGTGGACCAGGGCCTCGAACATGGCCGCCGGGGCCGCGATGTCGCCGCCCAGCGTCGCCTGCACCGCGGCCTGGCCCTCGGCGCGCTGCACGCGGGCCAGCGCCAGGGCCAGCCCGGCCAGGAACTCGCACTTCACCGCGAAGCGGACCAGCGACTGGAAGTTGGCCAGGACGTGCGAGGGCGTCTCGTGGAACTGGGCGTTGACCAGGTCCACCCGGCGGTAGATGAACACCTGCTCCCAGGGCACGAAGACGTCGTCGAGCACCACGGTCACGTCCACCTCGTCGAAGCGGGCCGACAGCGGGTAGTCGAAGACGCTGGTGGCGGTGGCCGGGTAGGGCCGGCGCGGGTAGAGGCGCAGCCCGGGGGCGTGCATGGGCACGACCACCGAGATGGCGTAGTCCTCGTCGCCGGGCACCAGCGGCGTGATGTAGGAGAGGAACAGCCAGTCGGCCATCACGGCGGAGGTGGCGATGGCCTGGCAGCCCCGCACGACGATGCCGCCGTCGCGCTCCCGGACCACGCCGGGGTGCAGGTACGGCTCCGGGTGACGATGGGCGGGCGCCGACCGGTCCACCTGGGGCGGCACGATGGCGTAGGCCAGGTAGAGGTCCTCGGCCCGCGCCCGCTCGTAGAAGGCCGTCACGTGGTCGCCGAACTCGCGCCCGCCGCGGTCGAACAGCTGCCGCCAGGCGGCGAAGGCGGTGAGGACCGCGGCCACGTGGTCCGGCGTGCGGCCCATGAGCCCGAAGGAGGGCTCGGCCCAGAAGCGGTGCAGGCGCCGGCGCCGCTCCAGGTCCTCGGCCGAGCGGGGCACGAGCCACATGACGCCGTGGCGGGCGCCGGTGGCCGGCTCCACGTAGCTCGTCGTCTCGGGCGCCCGGCGGGCCCGCTCGTAGGTCTCGGCCACCCGCTCGATGGCCGGGGCGAAGGCGGGGTGCTTGGTGACGTCGTCCACCCGCTCGCCGTCCAGGTAGACGGCCCGCCCGTCCCGCAGGCTGGCCACGTAGTCGGCTGCCGCACGCATGACCCCCTCCCGGCCGCCGCATGCTAGCATCCCGCGGTCGGAAGCGACACCGGGGCGCGGCCGCCGGGCGGCGAGGGGGGGCTCCGGCCGGCCGGGACCGGTTTGCCCGCCCCCGCCGTCGTGATAATGTCTCGGCACCGCAGCTCGGGAGGCGATCCGGACGTGAAGCGGCCGCCGCTGCCTCTGGTGTTCATCGCGGTCCTGATGCTCGCGCTCGGCGTGACGGCGGGCGCCGTCATGTCGCAGCTCCGGGCCGAGACCGAGCGCTACGCGCGGGCGCGCATCGAGGCCCTCCGGGACGCCCACGGACTCATCGGCGCCCCCGAGTACGACGACGAGGTCGTCGCCCGGACGATCTTCACCGCCGAGGCGGGGCTGTCGTTCCTGCACACCCACGCCATGGGCCTGCCCGCCATCGTCCTGCTCGCCACCACCATCGTGGCCACCGCCATCCCCTGGCCGGCGGTCCGCGCTCCGCTCTACCTCCTGCTCGGCGCCGGCAGCCTCTTCCCGCTGGGCTACCTGGTCTACGCGGCGGCGGTGCTGGAGCTGGGGCGGGACGCAGGGACCGCGCTGGCCGAGACCTGGCTGCTCACGCCCCTGGGCGGCGCGGCCATCGCGGGGCTGGTGGGGCTGGCCGCCGCGCTGGCCCGCGCGGCGACCGCGCCGCGCTCGGCATGACGCGACCGCCCGACACCTGGCGCGTGCCCTCGACCTGGGTGCTGCTGGTGGCCGTCGCCCTGATCGCCTGCGCCGAGGTCGGGGGCGCCTCGATGGTCCGCTTCAAGCTCGAGCTGACCCGGTGGGCGCGGGGAACCATGCTCGCCCGCCCCGACGTCCACGGGCTGGTCGGCGTCCGGGACGTGGACGAGCAGGTGCTGGACGAGGCGCTGGTGAAGTTCGACGCCGGCCTGCGGCTGTTCCACCTGCACGCCGAGGGCATGGGCACCGTGATCCTGGTGGCGGCCATGGTGGCCACCACGCTGGTGGAGGCCGTCCGCCTCCGCCAGGCCATCGTCTGGCTGGTCACCGTCGGGGGCGCGGTCTACCCCCTGGGCTACCTGCTCTGGAGCGCGCTCATCCCCTACTACGGCGTGGAGGCCGGCCGGCGCGTGGCGGAGTGGCTGGTCTGGATCCCGTTCGGCGGCGGCGCCATGGCCGCCGTCTGGCTGCTGGCGGCGGCCCTGGCCGCCCGCCTGGTGCCCCGCCGGCCCCGACCGGCTGCGGCGTGGTCACCCGTGGTG
>JBBIIW010000319.1:0-4224 GCA_037446305.1 Candidatus Rokuibacteriota bacterium | reverse complement strand
TTGAGCGCCCGGGCGGCCGCCGCCGCACGCTCGGCGTCGGCGCCCGCGCTGTCCACCTTGTTGACGACCACGATGTCGGCCGTCCGCAGCACCGCCTCGCCCGGGTGGTAGCCGGCCGCGTCCCCGGGCCGGAGCGCGTCCACCACCACGATGTGCAGGTCGGGCCGGAGGAAGGGGAAGTCGTTGTTGCCGCCGTCCCAGACGATCAGGTCCGCCTCGGCGGCGGCCCGGGCGGCGATGGCGGCGTAGTCCACGCCGGCGAGGACCACGTTGCCGGCCTCGAAGTGCGGCTCGTACTCCTCGCGCTCCTCGATGGTGCAGGCCTCCAGGTCCGCCCGGGTCGCGAAGCGCTGGACGCGCGCCCGCTCGAGGTCCGTGTAGGGCATGGGGTGGCGGAGCACGGCCACCCGGCGACCCCGGCCGCGCAGGTGGCGGCCCAGCCAGCGGGCGATCGGGGACTTGCCGCAGCCGGTCCGGACCGCCGAGACCGCCACCACGGGCACCGCCGCGCGCAGCATCGTGCGGTCCGGTCCCAGGAGCACGAAGTCGGCGCCGGCGGCCAGGGCCCGGGAGCCGACGCGCATGACGTGGGCGTGGCTCACGTCGCTGTAGGCGAAGACGACCTGGCTGACCCGCTCCCGCGCGCACAGCGCCTCCAGCGCCGCCTCGGGCACGATCGGGATGCCGCCCGGGTACCGCGGCCCGGCCAGCGCGGAAGGATACCGGCGATCGGCGATGCCGGGAATCTGGGTGGCGGTGAAGGCGACGACCGTGACCGACGGGTCCTCGCGATAGACGACGTTGAAGTTGTGGAAGTCCCGGCCGGCGGCGCCCAGGATGACGACGCGCTCGCCCGGCACGCCGGGTCAGCGCCAGGCGCGGCGGGCGGACGGCCCGTCGCCCGCCGCGGCGACGACGGCCAGGACGTGCATCACGTCCTTCACGCTCAGGTACCCGACCAGGCGGTCACGCTCGACGACCGCCAGCCGTCCCACCCCGTTCGCCGTCACCTTCTGGAAGGCCTCCCAGAGCGAGTCGGCGGGCGCCGCCACCAGCGCGGGGTCCAGGGGGCGCATCGCCGCCCGGACCGCCGTGGCGCCCCAGTCCTGCCGGGGAACGCGGCCGAGGTCGTGGATGCTCACGATGCCCACCACCCGCCCGCCGTCCACCACCGGAAAGCTGGAGACGTGATGGCGCCAGAAGACGTCGTCGGCCAGCGCGGCCACCGGCAGGTCGGGCGCCACGTGCACGACCTGGCGCGTCATCACGTCCCCGACGGTGCGCGGGCCGAGGGCCCGCTGGAGCACCAGGTGCTGGTAGCTGGCGGCGGCCGCCTGCCGGAGGAAGAGCCCGATCACCACGAACCAGAGCCCGCCCAGGAACTCGCCGCCCAGCGCTCGCCAGATCCCCAGCCCGATCAGCAGCCAGCCGAACGCCTCGCCCGCCCGGCTGGCCGTCCGGGTGGCCCCGGCCAGGTCTCCCCGGAGCCGCCACAGCGCGGCCCGGAGGAGGCGGCCGCCGTCCAGCGGGAACCCGGGCACCAGGTTGAAGACGCCCACCACCAGGTTGACGAGCACCAGGTACTGCATGATGGCCCCGGCCACGTCCCCGGGAGCGAGCGCCAGCCGCAGGAGCGCCACCGCACCGGCCACGGCGAAGCTCGTGAGCGGGCCGACGATGGCGATCAGGAACTCGGCGCCCGGGCGGTCGGGCTCGCGCTCCAGGCGGGAGACCCCGCCGAAGACGTGCAGGGTGATGCTCGTCACCGGGATGCCGTGACGGATGGCGACCAGCGAGTGCGAGAGCTCGTGCAGGAAGACGGACACGAACAGGAGGAGGGCGGCCAGCAGCGCGCTGAGCCAGTAGGTGGCCGCCGGCAGCGCCGGCAGCACGTGGGGGAAGTACCCGACGGCCAGGCTCCACGCGATCAGGCCGTAGATGGCCAGCCAGCTGGCGTGGATCTGGACCGGGATGCCCCGGACCCGGAAGAGCGTGACGGTGCCGCCCACGGTGTCCTCCCGGCCGGATTGTACGCGATCCGCCGCGGCGCGGGGGCGGCGGCCCCGCTAGCGGCGGGCCCCGCGGCCGGACGGGCGCAGCGTCTCGTCCACCTCGTGGACCAGCCCGTCCTCGATCAGGAGGACGCGGTCGGCGGCGCGGGCCAGCCGGTCGTCGTGCGTGATCATGACGAAGGCCACGCCGCTCTCCCGGTTCATCTGCCGCATGAGGGCGAAGACCTCGGCGCCGGAGGCGGCGTCCAGGTTGCCGGTCGGCTCGTCGGCCAGCACGATCCGCGGCTCGCCGGCCAGCGCGCGGACGACGGCGCAGCGCTGGTTCTGCCCGCCGCTCATCTCGTCCGGATGCTTGTGCAGCTGGTCGCCCAGCCCGACCCGCCGGAGGAGGGCGATGACGCGCTCGCGCTGCCGAGCGCCGGCCCGGCCCTCGCGGATGAGGATGGGCATGAGCGCGTTCTCCAGGCACGTGAACTCGTCGAGGAGGTAGTGGGCCTGGAAGATGAACCCGACCTCCCGGTTGCGCACGTCGGCCAGCGCGTCGTCGTCCAGGGTGGCCAGCTCCAGACCGTTGATCAGGACCGTGCCGGCGGTCGGCACGTCGAGGGCGCCCAGCAGGTTGAGCAGCGTGGTCTTGCCGCTGCCCGACTGCCCGATGACGGCCACGAACTCGCCGGCCCGGACGGCGACGTCCACGCCGTGGAGCACGGGCACCGGGACCTTGCCGGGATAGGTTTTCCGGAGCCCGCGCGCCTCCAGCACGATCGGCGGCCGGTCCCGCCACGCCACGGCGTCGCGCTCGGGGCCCGCGCGCCTCATCGCATCACGTCCACGGGGTTGAGGGCTGCCGCCCGGCGGGCGGGCAGGTAGGCGGCGATGATGGTGGCCAGGATCGCCGCTCCCACGGCCAGGCCGATGTACAGGGGCAGGATGGCCACCGGGAACAGGGGCTCGGGCGCCTGGCCGACCCGGCGGACCGGCTGGTCGATCAGGCCGAGCAGCGAGATGATCGAGGTGCCGCCGAGCGCGCCCACCGCGCTGCCCACCAGCGCCACCCCCAGGCCCTCCAGGATGAAGATCGTCTGGATCTGGCGCCGCCGTGCCCCCATCGCCTTCAGGATGCCGATCTGCCGGGCCTTCTGCAGGACCGACACGATCAGGATCGAGGCGATGGCGAACGCCGAGGCCACCAGGCTGAACACCGAGGTGAGGTAGGCCGAGGCCGCCTGCACCTTGAGCATGTCGAGAAAGCGGGGGAACTCCCGCGACCACGACTTGGCCTCGTACGGGACCAGGGCCATGATCCGGTCGGCGGCCTCGTCGGCCCGGAAGATGTCGGACAGCTTGACCAGGATGGCGTTGACCGAGGTGCCGAGCCCGAAGAGGCTCTGGGCCGTCCGCAGCGTCACGTAGGCCTCCCCGCGCCCCCGCCCCCGCGTGTAGATGCCGGCGACCGTGAAGCTGTCCGAGGCGCCGGTGTCCGAGGCCAGGCGGATGCGGTCGCCGACGGACACGGCCAGGTCCTCGGCCAGCTCGACGTCGATCACGACCTCCTCGCTGGTCAGGCCCAGGTAGCGGCCGGCGATCAGGTTCTTGGTGACCGCGCCCACCTCGTCCTGGAGGACGGGATCGACGCCGACCACGGTGGTGCCGATGGGGTTGGCGCCCTTGGAGGCGAAGGCCTGGCGCCGGGCGACCGGCGCGGCCAGGCGAACGCCGGGGACGGCCCGGACGATCTCGATCACCCGCGGCCAGTCGTCGATGGTCTTCCGCTGCGGCGCTCGCTGCTCGAGGCGGCTGGAGGCCGGTCCGGGAGGGCCGCCGGGCACGCGCTCGAGAGGGACGGGCTCGGGCTCCGCCACCTGGATGGTCACGTGGGGAATGGACTCGGTCAGCAGCTCCGTCACGTTCTGCCGCAGGCCGAAGACCAGCCCCGTGATGAAGATGACGATGACCACCGCGGCCGCCACCGTGCTCACGGTGAGCCAGGTCTGCCCTCCGCCGGAGCGCAGGTGGCGGAGCGCCACCTGGCGCTCGAAGCTCCACGGAAGGCGCCGGGCCATCGCGCTACCGCCCGAGCACCCGGGTCACCCGCACCCGGGCACCGGGCCGGACGGCACGCAGGTCCTGGATCACCGGCGTGCCGGCATCGAGACCGGCCAGGACGGGCACCCCGGCCGCGGTGGCCGGCCGCGTCACCACCGGCTGCTCG
>JBBIIW010000318.1:0-4244 GCA_037446305.1 Candidatus Rokuibacteriota bacterium | reverse complement strand
GGGAACGCCGGCCCGGCGGGCCCAAGCGGGGCAAGCCGACCGGGGAGCGCCGGGCTCAGGACAAGGGCCGCCGCAGCGAGGACTGGTGGTAGCCGGCCCGCGGGTCCGTCCCGGCCGGCGCCAGTCGGCCGGGGTACGGGCCCGCGGGCGGCCGCCACGCTACCGCACGTCGATCAGGAAGGCCCCGAAGCCGGCCGCCACGTGGCCGGTGAGCGGGTCGAGGATCGGGATCAGCCAGCCCTGCGCCACCCCGTGGCCGCGGACGCCGTCGGTGAAGGTGGCCGTGCCGGTCACGTAGATCCCGTTGAAGATCCCCGTCGTGCCGCCGGTGCAGATCAGCTCGGCATCCGCCCCGGTCAGGAAGGGGGCCAGGAGATCGGTGCACGGCCCCCCGAACTGCGAGCGAAGCTGGGCCCGCGCCTCGAAGACGTCGCCCTGGATGACGGCATGCAGGCGGCCGCCCTGGCTCAGGAGCTCCACGTTGCCGCCGTAGGTCATGTGAAACCGCCCGCCGGCGCCGGGGCCGCTGGTGACCACGCCCCCGACGTAGCGGTCCCTGACCACGTACCGACCACTCTGCGAGATGAGCATCGGCACGACGCGTCCGTCCGCCAGCTGCACCGGCTGCACCGTCTCGCGCCCGGCCGGCCGCACGTCGCCCTGATCCATCCCGAAGACCAGCCCGGTGAGCGTGAACGGTTCCGGCCGTTGGGCCTGCGCCGCCCCCCCGGCCAGCATCGTCAGCGCCGCCACGCCGCCGAGCCCCACCAGCCACCGCCTGCTGCCTCGCTCGATCGTCCGGTTCATGGGTCGCTCCTCCGAAGGCCTCAGTCCCCTCCCGTCGCCTCCGGCCGAGCGGGTCACCGAGCAAGCGAGGTGCCACGGCGGTCGGGCCACCGCGAGCGGGACTTACAGCGCGGCGTGAGGTGTCTGGCCTATGACGGCGAGTCAGCGCGGACCGGAGTTCCTCCCCCGGACGGTTCCTCCGCGCTCAGGGCGTCGCCGTCTTGCGCCCGTTGCCGGGCAGCCAGCGCTCGAGCCGGCGCAGGCGCCGGCGCACCCGCCCGGTCACGCGCCCCCCGACCAGGCTGGGCCGGCGGATGCGGAGGGCCACGGCGAGATCGTCGAAGAGGGAGTACGCCACCGGCGTGACCAGGAGCGTGAGCAGCAGGGAGAGCGTCTGCCCGCCGATGATGACGACGGCGATGGCCCGCCGCTCCTCGGCCCCCGGCCCGGTGCCCACCGCCAGCGGGATCATGCCGGCCACGAACGTCAGCGTCGTCATGAGGATGGGGCGCAGCCGGTCGCGGTTGCCCTGCATGACGGCCGCCAGCCGCTCCGCGCCCTGGGCCCGCAGGCTGTTCATGTGGTCGATCTGGAGGATCGCGTTCTTCTTCACCACCCCGAACAGCACGAGGATGCCCAGCGCCGAGTAGAGGTTCAGCGTGTTGCCGGAGGCCCACAGCGAGAGGAGCGCGAACGGCACGCACAGGGGGAGGGAGAGCAGGATGGTGACCGGGTGGATCCAGCTCTCGAACTGCGAGGCCAGGATCATGTACATGAAGACGACCGAGAGCGCGAAGGCCAGCAGCAGCTCGCCGAAGGTGCGCTCCATCTCCCGGCCCCGGCCGGAGATGTCGGTCGTGTAGCCGAGGGGCAGGTTCATGGCCGCCACCTCGGCCCGCAGGGCCTCCATGCGGTCGGCCAGCCCGTAGCCGGGCGCGACGTTGGCTCGCAGGCGGGCCTCGCGCTGCCGGTCGGACCGATCGATGCGCGAGGCGCTGCGGGAGGGCGTGATCTCGACCACGTTGTCCAGCCGGACCAGGCCGCCGCCCGCCCGGGCCACCCACAGGCGCGAGATGGTGGCGGGATCGTTGCGGTCGTCCTCGGCCAGCCGCAGCTGCACATCGTAGTCGTCGTTGACGGCCGGGTCCAGGAACTTCGAGACCTCCTGGTCCCCCCCGACCATGAGCCGCAGCGCGGTGGCCACGTCCTGGATGTCCACGCCCAGGTCGGCCGCCCGCGCCCGATCGACGCGCACGCGAAGCTCGGGCTTGTCGAGCTTCAAGGTGGTGTCGGCGTCGAGGAGGCCCAGGCCCGGGGCGCGGGACCGCAGCGCCTCGGCGTACGCGGCCAGCTGCTCCAGGTCGGGGCCCCGGATGATGAAGTCGATGTCGATGAAGCTGCCCGGGAAGCGGAACGACTGGAGGTTCCGGATCGACACCCGCAGGTCGCGGTACCGGGCGAGGCGCCGCCGGACCTCCCGCATGACCTCGCCCTGGCTGTAGTTGCCCCGGAGGGCCGCCAGCGGGTCGCCCGCGCGCAGGCCCTGCCAGAGACGGGTGAACGAGAAGGTCCGCTCCTCGTGGGGGGCCAGGCGGACGTAGGCCCGGCCCTCGTTCACCGCCCCCAGGAACGAGCCGCCGGCGTTGGCCAGCACCAGGCGGACGCCGGGCGTGGCCTCGAGCTCCTGCTCGACGACGCGCATGATCTCGTCCATGGCGGCCAGGCTGGTGCCCTGGGGCGCCGCCACGCGCACCTCGAACTCCCCCTCGTCGACGTTGGAGGGGATGTACTCCTGCCGCAGCAGGCCGTAGAGCGGGTACGAGGCGGCCATCACGACCAGGGCCAGGACCGAGGCCAGCAGGCGGTGGCGCATGGCGAAGGCCAGGGCGGCCGAGTAGCCGCGGTCCAGCACCCGGTAGAAGCCGCCGCGGGAGCGCGGCTGGTCGTGGGCGCCGTCCGGGCCGCGGAAGAAGCGGGCGCTCATCATCGGGGTCAAGGTGAAGGAGACGAGCAGGCTGACCAGGACCGCCACCGCCGCCGTGATCCCGAACTGGTACAGGAACCGGCCCGCGATCGAGGACATGAAGGAGACGGGGATGAAGATGACGACCAGGCTGAGCGTGGTCGCCATCACGGCCAGGCCGATGTCGGCCGTGGCGGCTCGCGCGGCCTCGAACGGCCGCATCTTCTTCTCCTCGATGAAGCGGAAGATGTTCTCCAGGACCACGATGGCGTCGTCGATGACGATGCCGACCATCAGCACCAGGGCCAGCATGGTCACGCTGTTGAGCGTGAAGTCCAGGGCCCGCATCATCCCGAAGGTGGAGACGACCGAGGCCGGGATGGCCACCCCGGCGATGAGTGTCGAGCGCCACGACCGCATGAAGGCCAGCACGACCAGGCAGGCCAGGATCGAGCCCAGCACCAGGTGGACGTTGATCTCGTGCAGGGCCGCGTAGATGAACCGGGACTGGTCGGCGATGACCTGCAGGGTCACGTCGGGCGGCAGCAGGGCGGTCACGCGCGGCAGCCGCGCCTTGACCCCCTCGATGACGGCCACGGTGTTCGCCCCGGACTGCCGCCGGATCTCCAGCGACACCGCCGGCACGCCGTTCAGGCGCGCCGCCGAGCGCTGCTCCTTCGTCCCGTCCTCGGCCCGGCCGATGTCGCGGATGCGGATCGGCGCGCCCTGGCGGGTGGCCACGATCAGGTCGTTGAAGGCCCGGGCGTCGGTGAGCCGGCCCATCGTCCGCAGGGTGCGCTCGCGGGGGCCGGCCGTCACGTTGCCGCCCGGCAGCTCGGCGTTCTGCCGCACCAGCGCGTCCCGGACGGCGGTGATCGGCAGCTGGTAGGCGGCCAGGCGGTCGGCCTCCACCCAGATGCTGATCGCCCGCTCCAGGCCGCCCTCGATGCGCACCTCCCCCACCCCCGGCGACCGCTCGAGCTGGACCTTGACGACCCGGTCGGCCAGCTCGGTCAGCTCGCGGATCGAGCGGTTGCCCGCCAGGGCCAGGGTGAGGACGGGCTGCGAGTCGTTGTCGAACTTGGAGATGACCGGCGCGGTGGCGTCCTCGGGCAGGTTCCGGACGACGGCCGCCACCCGGTCGCGGATGTCCTGGGCGGCGACGTCGATGTCGCGCTTGAGATTGAAGGTGGCGATGAGGATCATGGAGCCCTGGCCGGAGATCGACCGCAGCTCCTCGATGCCCTCGACGGTGTTGACCGCCTCCTCCAGCGGCTCGGCGATCTGGACCTCGACCTCCTCGGTCGACGCCCCCGGCAGCTCGACCCGGACGGTCACGGTGGGCAGCTCCACGGACGGGAAGCGGTCGACCCTCAGCTGCGGGTAGGCCGCCGCCCCCACGACGACCAGCGACAGCACGATCATCGTCGCGAAGACGGGGCGGCGGATGCAGATCTCGGCGAGCTTCTGCATCTACCTCATCGGAGGGGGCGAG
>JBBIIW010000317.1:0-4248 GCA_037446305.1 Candidatus Rokuibacteriota bacterium | reverse complement strand
GGCCCCGCGCGGGCCCGGCGGGAGCCGCAGGCTAGTCGCGGGGTGGGATGCGTCCCGGCCGGTCGTAGGACTCGCGCCGCGAGGCGGCCGAGAGCCTGATGATGTACCGCTCGGGATGCTCCCACACCCGCGCCCGCAGCTCGGCCAGGCTGGCCGCGCCCCCGTAGCTGATCGCCGAGCACAGGTGCCGCAGCATGTCGTGGATGATCGGGCGCACCGAGCCCCGGGCCGGCACGCTGATCTCGATCCCCTCGGCGCCCAGGGCCTCCAGATCCACCTGGTCCGCATCCTCCACGTCCAGCCGGTCCTTGATGGCCCCGATGGAGGCCATCCCGCGCAGCACCTTGAACGGCACGTGGACGGTCCGCTGCGTGTCGCCGACCAGCACGGGCTTGTGCACGATCTCCCCCGGCGCCTCCTGCGTGCCGGCGAACGCGCTCCCCAGCATGGCCGTGTCGCCGCCGGCGGCGAGGGCCAGCGCCAGGGCGCCGTCGCGGTGGATGCCGCCGTCGGCGATGATGGGCACCCGATCGCCCACCGCCAGCCGGCACTCGACCAGCGCCTGGAGCTGCGGCACCCCGAAGCTGGTCGTGATGCGCGTCGCGCAGCCGCCGCCCGGCCCGATCCCCACCTTGATGCCGTCCACCCCCCGGTCAGCGAGGAACCGGGCGCCCTCCGCGGTGCCGACGTTGCCCGCGATCAGCTCGACGTCCCCGAAGCGCTTGCGGACCTGCTCGATGGCCCGCGCCATGACGACCGAGTGGCCGTGGGCGATGTCGATGACGATCACGTCCACCCCGGCCCGGATCAGCTCGGCCGCCCGCTCCAGGTAGTCGCCCCGGGCCCCGATGGCGGCGCCCACCCGCAGGCGCCCGCGGGCATCGCGGGTGGCGAACGGGTGGCGCTGGTGGTGGACGAGGTCCCGGGCGGTGACGAGCCCGGTGAGGACCCCGCGCCGATCCACCAGCGGCAGCTTCTTGATCTTGTGCTCGACCATGATGCGGGCGGCGGCCTCGATCTCGATCGGCCCCTCGTGGACGACCAGGCGCTCGCGCGGCGTCATGCGCGCCGACACCGGGACCGTGCCGGCCACGAACCGGATGTCGCGGTCCGTGAGCAGCCCCAGGAGCCGGCCGGCCTCGTCCACCACCACCAGGGTGCCGACCCCCTTTCGCTCCATCAGGCCGCGCGCGGCGTCCACGGTGGCCCCGGGCGCGATCGTGTAGGGGTCGGTGATGACGCCGTGCCGGGTCCGCTTGACGATCTCGACCTCCCGCACCTGCGGCGCGATGTCGCCGGCGCGGAAGCCGCGGTCGATGATCCCGATGCCGCCCTCCTCGGCCTGGACGATGGCCATGGCCGCCCGGGTGACGGTGTCCATGTTGGCCGAGACGATCGGGCGCTTGAGGGTGATGCGCGAGGTGAGCCGGGCGCTGAGGTCGATCGCGGCCGGGTCACGGCGCTCGAGGACGCCGCACTGGGGGGCCAGGAGCACGTCGTCGAACGTGCAGCCCCGGACCAGCTCCAGCAGCGCCTCGCCCGCCTTCATCGGCTGCAGTGTACTGCGGGTCCGGCCGGGCTGGCCGCCGGGGCGGCGGCCCTAGACGTTGACGACCGACGAGCAGTCCGGGCAGAGCCCGTGCGTGAGGTCTCCCTGGCCGCACTGGGCCAGGTACAGCTCGATGGGCGTCCAGCGCCCCGACTGGTCGTGCACCCGCCGGCAGTACATGCAGATGGGCAGCAGCTTCCGCAGCTCCCGGACTTCCTCCTCCAGGCGCAGGATGCGCCGCGCCACGCCGATGCGGGCGGCCAGCTGCTCCATCTGGAAGGGCTTGGTCAGGAAGTCGTCGGCGCCCGCCGCCATGCCCTGCCGGTGCGACTCGGGGTCGGCCAGCGCGGTGAGCAGGATCACGTAGACGTAGGGATGATCGCCGGCGGCCCGGATCTGCCGGCACACGGCGAAACCGTCCAGCCGCGGCATGTGGACATCGAGCACGACGACGCGGATGTGGCTGTCCGGGCTGCGCAGCACCGCCAGGGCCGCCTGGCCGTCGCCGACGGCCACCACGTCGTAGCCCAGGCCGCCGATGCTGTCGAAGAGGACGTCCCGCACGCGGGGGTCGTCGTCGGCGACGAGCACCCGGGGGCGCCGGGGCGGGTCGGCCGCCACCAGGCGCTGTCCCTGAAGCCGCGCGCTCAGTGCGTGGCCCATGTCTCGCCCGCCTGACAGGCAAGCGTCGTGCCGGCCGGCCGGGCGCCGGTTTTCCGGCCTCCGCGCCGGGGCACCGGTGCGCCGGCCCCGGCAAAACTCCCCGCCCGATGCCAGCCTGTCGCGCCCCGGCCCCGGACCGGGCCGCGGTCGTATACTCCGGGCGGCGTTCATCCCGCCCACGGAGGGTCCTCATGCTGTACGAGCTGCGGACGTACCACGCCATGCCCGGACGGCTCCCCGACCTGCACCGCCGCTTCGCCGAGATCACGATGGGCTACTTCGAGAAGCACGGCATCCAGGTGGTCGGCTTCTGGACCAACGAGCTGGGGGGCTCGTCGGACCAGCTCCTCTACATCCTGGCCTGGGAGAGCCTGGCCGACCGGGAGAAGAAGTGGGGCGCCTTCATCGCGGACCCGGAGCGGCTGGCCCGGTTCGCCGAGACCGAGAAGAACGGCCCGCTGGTGCGCCGGCTCACCGCCCAGATCCTGCGGCCCACGCCGTACTCGCCGATGCAGTGAGGCCGGCGGCCGGCGCGGGCGGCCCCGCCGCTCACCCTGCGGACCGCCCCTGCCGGCCCCGGTAGGGGATGGGGATGTACTCCACCGAGGGCCGCGTGCGCGTGGGCTGCGGGAAGAGGCTCATGAACTGGTAGACCTCTTCGGGCACCTCGGTCGCGACCGGCAGGCCGAGCGCCTTGGCCTCCTCGGCCGTGATGGGATAGTCATGCGTCCAGGTGCCCGTGGCCAGCTTGTCGGCCAGCGCCGCGGCCTGCGCGGGCGCCATCCGCTCGGCCAGCAGGTCCTGGACCGTGCGCCTGAGCTGGGCGATCGCCTTGCGGGAGACGTCGGCGAGGATCAGCGTCTGGTCGTCGATGTCCTCCGCCTTCTTCTGCTCGAGCACGGTGAGCACGGACGCGGCCGGGGACTGGCCGATCTGCGGATCGACCGGCCCCAGCACGGCGTTCGGATCCATCACGATCTCGTCGGCGGCCAGCGCGATCAGCGTCCCGCCCGACATCGCGTAATGCGGCACGAAGACGGTGACCCTCGCCCGGTGGCGCCTGAGCGCGTTGGCGATCTGCCCGGCGGCCAGGACGAGCCCGCCCGGGGTGTGGACGATCAGATCGATGGGGCAGTCCGGGTCGGTGAGCTTGATCGCCCGCAACACCTCCTCGGAGTCGTTGACGTCGATGTAGCGCATGAGCGGGAAGCCGAGCAGGCTCATGGTCTCCTGCCGGTGCACCAGGGCGATCGCCCGGCTCTGGCGCCGCCGCTCGAAGCGGTGGAGCACCCGGATCCGGCTGGCCTCGAGCATCTTCTGCCGGACGATCGGCTGGATCGCCGAGATGATGAAGAACAGCCACAGGATATCCGTGACTCCCATGGGTGAGCTCCTTCTCGAGATCTCGATGGTTCACCTGCGGAGCAGGGTGAACAGCCGCGCTCCCGTCAGCGGGACCTCGGTGACCTCCACGCCGCGGTCGGCCAGCGCGTCCTCCACGGCGCCGGCGATGACCGCCGCCGGCGCGATGACGCCGCTCTCGCCCACGCCCTTGACGCCCAGCGCGTTGACCACCGAGGGGAAGTCGAGCGACTCCACCTCCAGGGCGGGCAGGTCGGCGGCGCGCGGCAGCGGGTAGTCCATCAGCGTGCCGGTCAGGAGCTGGCCCCGGGCGTCGTAGCGGAGCTCCTCGCCGAGCGCGGCGCCCACCCCCTGGGCGATGCCGCCGTGCAGCTGCCCCTCGACGATCATCGGGTTGATGGGCACGCCGGCGTCGTGCAGCGCCACGTAGCGGAGCAGGCGCAGCGCGCCGGCCTCCGGGTCCACCTCGACCACGGCGGCGTGGGCGCCGAAGGCCCAGGTCACGCTGTCCGGGTAGAAGAAGGCGCAGGCGCTGAGCCCCGGGCTGCCGGTCGGCGCCAGCGCTCGGCTCGGCACGGCCGCTCGCGCGACGGCGCCGAGCGGCAGGCTCCGGTCGGGCGCGCCGCGCACGGCCACGCGCCCGGCGGCCAGCACCACGTCGTCGGCCCCGCACT
>JBBIIW010000316.1:0-4253 GCA_037446305.1 Candidatus Rokuibacteriota bacterium | reverse complement strand
GGCAGGAGGCGGGCGCCGGCCGGGCGGGTTCGCCCCTCCCGCAGCTCGACCCCCCGCCGCAGGGCCGCGAGCGCAGCCTCCGCCGGCGCGCCCTCCACCTGGACCAGGTACGTCTTCTCCAGGCGGTGCCGGGGATCCGCGATCAGCGCTTGCAGCCGCCCGTCGTCGGTGAGCAGCACCAGCCCCTCGCTGTCATAGTCCAGGCGCCCGGCCGGGTACACGTCGGGCAGCGGCACGTAGTCGGCCAGGGTCGGGCGTCCGGCCCGGTCCGTGAACTGACACAGGACGCCGAAGGGCTTGTTGAAGACCACCAGCACCAATCCTCTTACCCGCGCGCTCCTGGCCGGCCGGGTGGACCCCGGCCTCACGACCCCCGGGCCAGGAGCTCCTCGGCCACGCGCTTGACGTCGGCGGCGTCCACCTGCCCCCGGTGCGTCTTCATGACGTCGCCGACCAGGCGGCCCACCTGCTTCGGGTCCCGGATGCCGAGGGCGTCCAGACGCTCCTGGACCAGCGCCCGCAGGGCCGGCTCCTCCATCCGGCGCGGCAGGAAGCGCTCGCAGAAGGCGAGCTCGAAGCGGAGCTGGTCCACCCGGTCCGCGGCCCGCTCGCCGGCGGGCGCGTACTCCGCCAGCGCCTTCTGGAGCTGCTTGCGGTAGGCGCCGATCACTTCCGTCACCACCGCGTCGTCCACCGTGCCGCTGAACCCCTTCGCCGTCCGCCGCTCGGCCAGCTTCGTCTTCAGCATGCGGACGACGTCGGCCGTCCGCTGATCCCGGGCCTTGATGGCCTGCCTGAGCATCTCGTCGAGCGTCTGCTCCAGCGCCATGCCGCCTCCCCCGACGATGGTACCGCGAGCGGGGGTCTTGAGGTATCCTTGCCCGGCGAACGCCATGAAGTCATCGCCGAGGACCGCCACCGTCCGACGGCTCGCCCTCGCCCCGCGCGGGCGCGTAGTGCCGCTGTCGCCCGCGCGGGCGGCGCGAGCGGCGGCCGGCGTCGACACCACCCGGTGCGGCAAGTGCGGGAGCACGTTCGTCGCCCGGGAGCCCGCCTTCCTGCATTGCCGCTTCTGCGGCAAGCTCACGCGCGTCGAGAGCGGCTCGCTGCTCGAGCAGGAGCTGTTCGAGCTGCGGTCCGGCCTGCGCCTGGCCTCCTGAACGGTCGCCCGCCATGCGGATCGGCATCGTGGGCGCCGGCGCCATCGGCTGCGTGGTGGGCGGTCTCCTGACCAGGGCCGGCCGGGACGTCACGCTGATCGATCAGTGGCCCGAGCACGTCGAGGCCATGCGGCGGCAGGGCCTGCGGCTGAGCGGGACGTGCGGCGACCATCTGATCCCGGTCCGGGCGCTCCACCTGCACGAGGCCCAGAGCCTGAACCAGCCCTTCGATGCGGTCTTCGTGGCCGTGAAGGGCTACGACACCGAGTGGGCGACCCGGCTCGGCCTCAACTACCTGGATCCCCGCGGGGTGGTGGTCGTGTTCCAGAACGGGCTCAACGACGAGCGGGTGGCGGCCATCGCCGGCCGGGAGCGCACGCTGGGCTGCGTGATCACCATCGGCGCCGGGCTCTACGAGCCGGGACACGCCGTGCGCACCGATCGGGGCACGGTCGGGTTCAAGATCGGCGAGCTGGACGGGGCGGACACGCCCCGGGCGCGCCGTCTGGTCGCGATCATGAACGACGTGGCGCCCAGCCGGCTGACGACGAACCTGTTCGGCGAGCGCTGGTCCAAGCTGGCCGTCAACTGCATGGCCAACCCGCTGGCCGGGCTGTCGGGGCTCGGCTCGGCCGAGGTCCGCAGCCAGCCGCTGCCCCGGCGCATCGCCATCCACATCGCGGCCGAGGTGGTCGCCGTGGGGCGTGCCTGCGGGTACGAGGTGGAGCCGATCTTCGGCATCGCCGCCCAGCGCTTCGTGGACGCCGCCGCCGGCCGCGGCCGCCAGGCCGTCGAGGAGGAGATGGCGGCCAGCGTCCGCTTCCTAGCCGGCGGGCGGCCCTCGATGCTGCAGGACGTGCTGCGCGGGCGGCGCACCGAGATCGACCACCTCAACGGGCAGGTGTGCGAGCTGGGCCGCCGGGTCGGCGTGCCCACGCCGGTCAACGATGCCGTGGTGGCGCTGGTCCGCAGCTTCCCCGTCGGCGGGCTGAAGCCCGATCCCGCCCACCTGGAGCCCCTGGTCCGGGTGCTCCCCGACTGAGCGGAGCGCCCCCGCCGCGCAGCGCATGACCGCCCTGCCGCTGGCCGGCTATCGCGTGCTCGAGCTGGCCCACCTGATCGCCGGACCGCTCTGCGGACTCTACCTGGCCGACATGGGGGCGGACGTCATCAAGGTGGAGCACCCGCACGGCGGCGACGCCTCGCGGACCGTGTACGGCGCGCACCTGGGGGGCGAGAGCGCCGTCTTCGTCACCGCCAACCGCAACAAGCGCAGCCTGGCCCTCGACCTGGCCAGCCCGCAGGGGGCGCAGGTGTTCGCCCGGCTGGCCGAGCGCGCCGACGTCGTCATCGAGGCCTACCGCGGGGGGGTGGCCGAGCGGCTGGGCATCGATCACGCCTCGCTGGCCGGGCGCAACCCCCGCCTGGTCTACTGCTCGCTCAGCGCGTTCGGGCCGACGGGTCCGTGGCGCACCAAGCCGGGGCTGGACATGCTGGTGCAGGCGATGGGCGGGCTCATGGCGATCACCGGCGAGCCGGAGGGCGGCCCGGTGCTCACGGGTGCCCCGCTCGTGGACACGATCGGCGCGCTCCTGGCGGGGCAGGGCATCGTCACCGCCCTGCTGCACCGGGAGCGGACCGGACAGGGCCAGCGGGTGGACGTCTCGCTGCTCGACGGGCTCCTCCTGGCCCACACCGCGCGCCTGAGCGTCTTTCTGGCCACGGGCGAGGCCCCGGCGCGCCTGGGCAGCGCCCATCCCCAGCTGGTGCCGTTCCAGGCCTTCCGGGCCCGGGACGGCTGGATCTACGTCGCCGTGTGGCTGGACCGCCTCTGGCCGCCGTTCTGCGAGGCGATCGAGCGGCCGGAGCTGGCCCTGGACCCGCGCTTCGCCACGCGGGAGCGGCGCGTGCAGCACCGCGCCCTGCTGGCCAGTCTCCTGGCCGAGGTGTTCGCGACCCGCCCGGTCGCGGAGTGGATGCGGCGGCTGGAGGCCCGGGAGGTCCTGTGCGCGCCGGTCAACGACTACGGAGACCTGCTCCAGGACCCGCAGGTGCGGGCCAGCGGCATGATCGTCGAGGAGGATCACCCGCGCGCGGGACGGTTCCGGACACTGGCCACGCCGATCCGGTTCTCGAGCACGCCCGGCACCCGCCGGGCCCCGGCGCCGGCGCTCGGCGAGCACACCGACGCGGTGCTCGGCGAGGCCGGCTTCACCGGGGACGAGATCGCGCGGCTGCGCGCCGCGAGGGTGGTGGGGTGATCAGCCGCGCCCGCGCTCCCGCACGGTCCGCCGCACCGGGTCCAGACGGCCCGTCCCGGCGCCGGCAGCCGTGACTCGCGGCGCCGCGCTCATGCGTCCCCGCCCTCGACACCCTCCACGGCCCGCACCCGGACCTTGCCCTGGGCGGCCAGCAGGCCGAGCAGGGAAACCGCCGCCGACTCGCTCAGCCCCAGCTTGTTGCCGATCTCCGCCGGCGTCATGACCCGCCCGGTTCGCAGGCAGTCCAGAATCTCGTCGTCGATGGACCACCAGTCGTTCATGGTCGGCCAGTCGCTCATCGTGCACCTCATCATGCCGTGACCGGCTCGTCCCGAGATCAGAAGTCTGCCCGAGATCCCGCGCAGGCGCATTCCGCATCGCGTTAGGTGCGGCGGCGGTCAGTCCAGGCGGCCGAGGGGCCCGAGATCCAGATTCAGCTCTTCCGGGCGGAGGTCGAACCGCCGGGCCAGCGAGCGAATCGTGCGCTCGAGCCGCATCAGTGCCAGGCCGAGGGCCTCGGTCTCGGCGGCGCTCAGCGTTCCCGCGTCCATCCGCCGCAGCGCCTGGCGCTCGAAGAGCCGGCGCAGGAACTCCACGAGCGTGAGCACGAGCCTGACCACCGAGCGCTGGACGTCCTCCGGCCGCGCGTTCCAGCGCGCCGGCCGGCGGCGGGCCACCCGGCGTTCCAGCTCGGCCCGCAGCGCGTTCAGCTCGCGCACCTCGAGGCCGACGGCCGTCACGGCCCGGTCCCGGCGCCTTCCCCGGCGCGGCGCGGCGCGCTGCCTCACGCGACGGCCTCGGCGAAGGCGTAGGCCGGCCAGGGACCGGTCGG
>JBBIIW010000315.1:0-4263 GCA_037446305.1 Candidatus Rokuibacteriota bacterium | reverse complement strand
GCCCGGCGCTGGCGGGCGCTGACCATCCTGTCCCTGGGCGAGCTGCTGCTGCTCTCGCTGTGGTTCAGCGCGGCGGCGGTGCTGCCGGCGCTCTCGCGGGAGTGGGACCTCGGGGCGGGCGGCCGCGCCGGGCTCACCATCGCCGTCCAGCTGGGGTTCATCGCCGGCACGCTGGCGAGCGCCGTCGGCAACCTGCCCGACATCTGGCCGCCGCGGTGGCTCATGGTGGGCGCCGGCATCGTGGGCGCCGCGGCCAACGGCGTCCTGGCCCTGTGGGTCGAGAGCCTGGGGGCCGCGCTCGTCCTGCGCTTCGTCACCGGGCTGGCCATGGCCGGCGCCTATCCGCCGGCGATGAAGATCATGGCCACCTGGTTCCGGGACGGCCGCGGCCTGGCCCTCGGCATCCTGATCGGCGCCCTCACGGTCGGCTCGGCCACCCCGCACCTGATCCGCGGCCTCACCGAGCTGCCCTGGCGAGCGACGCTGCTGGCCGCCTCCGGCCTGGCCCTCGCCGGCACGGCGGTGGTGGCCCTGTTCCTCGGCGAGGGCCCGCACCGCTTCCCGGCCGCCCGCTTCGAGGCCCGCATGGCGGCGGCCGTGTTCCGCGAGCGAGGCCTGCGCCTGGCATGCTTCGGCTACTTCGGCCACATGTGGGAGCTCTACGCCATGTGGGCCTGGATCGGCGTCTTCTTCGCCGACAGCCTGGCGGCCCGGGGCGGCGGCAGCTACGCCGGCCTCAACCCGAGCGGGGCCACGTTCACGGCCATGGCCGCCGGCGCCCTCGGCTGCTGGGCCGGCGGCCTCGTCTCCGACCGGTGGGGCCGCACGACGCTCACGATCGCGGCCATGGCGCTCTCCGGGCTCTGCGCGCTGCTGATCGGCCTCACGTTCGGCGGGCCTCCGGTCCTGACCCTGCTGGTGGCCGTCGTCTGGGGCATCACCGTGGTCGCCGACAGCGCGCAGTTCTCCACCGCCGTCACGGAGCTGTCGCCGCCGGCGTACGTCGGCACCGCGCTCACGACCCAGACGTGTGTCGGCTTCGCGCTCACGATGGCCTCCATCTGGCTCATCCCGGCACTGGTGTCGTGGCTGGGGTGGCGGTGGGCCTTCGCGAGCCTGGCCGTGGGCCCCTTCCTGGGCGTGGCGGCGATGGCGCGCCTGCGCGCCCTCCCGGAGGCGGCGCGCCTCACCGGCGGCCGCCGGTAGACCCACCGCGCGGCGGTCGCCCTCAGCGGGCGGGCGCGGGGACGATGGGCGGCGCCGGGCTCGTGGGCCCCAGGAGCCGCAGCAGCGGCTGGCCCTGGCCGTCCAGCCAGGTCAGCGTGGAGTCGTACCCGAAGCGCAGGGCGGCGCGGGCCGCCTCGAACCCCATGGAAGGGCCGAGCAGCGGCGACTTGGTGCGCGGAGGCTCCAGCAGGAAGAACGTCGTGCGCGGGAAGCGCACGGCCAGCGTGGTGAGGCCCAGCTGGAGCAGGTTCTGCCCGTAGATACGGCTGGCCTGGTCCATGATGCTGTAGAGACCGCGCGCCCGCAGCGGGCTGCCGTCGCCGTCCACCAGGCTGGGCACCAGCGGGTGCACGACGAGCACGACCTCCGCCCCGGCCTCGGCCGCCAGGTCGGCATGGCCGCTGAACCCGACCCCGCCGTCCACGTAGTCGCGCCCGGCGATCGTGTAGGGCTCGAAGAACCCGGGGATGGCCGAGGAGGCGGCGATGGCCTGGCTGATGGGCACCTCGCGCAGCTCGCCCCGCCCGAAGACGACCCGCTCGGCACGGTCGAGGTCGATGGCCGGGATGAGCAGGGTCCGCGGCAGCGCGGCGAACGAGTTGGAGAGGTGGCGCGCCGCGAAGGCCTCGCGCATGAACCGCTCCAGGGCCGTCAGCGCGAAGAAGCCGGCCGGCAGGTCGCGCTCGGCGCGCGCCAGCATGTCCGGGATCGACCCCCGCACGGCGGTCATCGCGTTCTTGCCGAACGCCCAGACCATGCGGCCGAACCGGCCGGCCGCCCGGCGGAAGGAGTCGGGCGCGAACACCGCGTTGCGGCGGAAGTTCAGGGGATCGTCCAGATCCTGATCGAGGATCCGGTAAATCTCGGACGCCCTGACGTTGTTGGCGAGCAGCGAGGCGACCACGGAGCCGGCGCTGCAGCCCACGTACACGTCGAAGACCGAGGGCCCGCCCAGCCGGTGCTCGAGCGCGGCCATGGCCCCCACCTCGTACATGCCGCCGATGACCCCGCCGCCGCCCAGGGCCAGGGCCAGGCGTGGCTGCGGGCGCGCCGGCCAGAATCGGCGCGACCGCCAGAGGTGCGCCACCCGCTGGATCAGAGCAATCCTCCCTGCCTTTACAACTAGCAAAGCCGCTGCCGGGTTTACAACCGGATCCCGCCGCGCGCGACCAGGGCGGTCACGATATCAGATGCTGGAGTACGATAGGACGATGCCTCACGGGTTGCGGGGCGGCTTCCGTCTGGCGTGGCTGCCCATCCTGCTCACCTACTTCTGCTACGGCGCCAGCGCCATCACTGCGGTCGCCGACGTGTATTTCCAGAAGGATACGCTGCGCCTGACCCCGGCCGACGTGGCCGGGATCACCTTCTGGCTGAGCCTGCCCTGGTCCATGAAGATGGTGGTCGGCGTGGCCTCCGACGTCCATCCGATCTTCGGCAGTCGCCGGGCGGCCTACCTGCTCCTCGGCGCCGGAGCCAGCCTGGTGGGGTACGCCGCCCTCGCCCTCGCCGTCACCACGAAGGTCGAGTACCTGGTGGCCTCCCTGTGCATCACGGTCGGGTTCATGGTGCAGGACGTGGTCGCCGACGCGCTCAGTGTCGAGGTGGCCGAGACCGACGAGGAGATCGGACAGATCCAGACCCTCGGCCGGATGGCCGTCCTGGCCGGCGGCATCAGCGTAGGCTACCTCTCGGGCTGGCTGGCCGGCGCCATCGGCAGCCGCGCCACCTTCGGGATCGCCAGCATCCTGCCGCTGCTGGTGGCCGCCACCGTCCCGCTGACGCGCCACACCGCGCGCCGTCCGGCGCCCGCCGGTCAGGTGGCCAGCCCGCTGGCCGGCGGCAAGGCCCGCCTGGTTCTCCTGGTCGGCCTCGCCTACGCCGCCTTCGGCATCGGGCTGGAGGCCTTCGCGGTGCCGATGGCCCAGGAGATCGTCCTGGCCGTCTCCATGATGCTGATCGCCCTGCTCCTGCAGCGGGTCGGCATCTCGCGGGGCGTGGCCGTCGCCTCCATCGTCATCTTCCTGTTCCGCGCCACGCCGGCCGTCGGGCAGGGCTACAGCTACTGGGCCATCGACCGTCTCGGGTTCGACCAGCGGTTCCTGGGCATCCTGGCCCAGGTCAGCTCGGTCCTGAGCCTGGCCGGGCTGCTCGTGTTCCGCAAGAGCATCGTCCGCAGGCCGGTGAGCTTCACCCTGTGCTGGGTGGTCGTGGCCAGCACGCTCCTCTACCTGCCGAACATCGGCCTGTTCTACGGCCTGCACGACTGGCTGGGCGTCAGCGCGCGGACCCTGGCCTTCATCGACACCACCATCTCGGCGCCGCTGGCCCAGCTCACGATGGTCCCCATGCTGATCCTGATCGCCAAGACCGCGCCCCGGGGCGCCGAGGCCACGATGTTCGCCATCATGGCCTCGCTCATGAACCTGGCCCTGTCGGCCAGCCAGCTCTTCACGCGCTACCTCAACGACCTGTTCGCGGTGAGCCAGCAGGACTACTCGAACCTGGGCCTGCTCATGATCAGCGTGGGCCTCCTCGGGCTCGTGCCGCTGCTGGCCCTGCCGCTGCTGTGGAGGCAGGAGCACCGGCTCGAGGGGCCGCCGGCCGCGGCGCCGGCGCCGACGCCGGTCACCCGGTAGCCCGCCGCCCTCAGGCCGAGCGCGACGAGGGGGTGTCGGGTTCCGGAGGCAGGCGGCGGGAAACCAGGCGCGCGCCCGGCCGGGCGGCCGCGATGCGGATCAGCTCCAGGCGGCCCGAGCGCAGCGCGTCCTCCGGCGAGCGGAAGGCGATCGACTCCCGCTCCCAGCAGCTCTCGCTCACCTCGCCGGTGACGCTGTCGACGATCTCCCAGCACCAGAGCGGAGGGTCGGGGAGCAGCCGGGTCCGGACCGTGAGTCGCGCGGGCGTCGCCATAGCTGCCTCCTTCCGCGGCGCGGCCACGTGCGGCGGTGTCGCCGAGTATGCGTCAGCCCCGGACCGAGTGAAAGAGGAAAGATTTTTCCCTGCCGCCGGCGCGGCGCCGCCCGTCAGCGCGGC
>JBBIIW010000314.1:0-4280 GCA_037446305.1 Candidatus Rokuibacteriota bacterium | reverse complement strand
GCACCGATGGCGTCGAGCGGGGCGCCATCGCGCCCGAGACGCTCCGAGCCGGTCGAGGCGGGTCAGCCGCGCGACGCCCCCGCCCGCTGCGACCGGATGGCCTCCAGGACCTCGGCCGGGTGGCGGGCGGCGTCGGCGACGCGGGGCCAGTGCCGGCGCACCAGGCCGTCGGGGTCGACCCAGACGGTCGAGCGGATCACGCCCATCGTCTTGCGCCCGTACATCGTCTTCTCGCCCCAGGCGCCCCACTGCGTCATGACCTTCCGGTCGGGGTCGGAGAGCAGGGGGAACGGCAGCCGGTGCTGGGCGGCGAACTTCGCGTGCGAGGCCACGCCGTCGGGCGAGATGCCGACGACGGCCACGCCGGCCCGCTGGAGCTCGGCCCAGAGGTCGCGGAACCCGCACGCCTCCTTCGTGCAGCCGGGCGAGCTGTCCCGCGGGTAGAAATAGACCACGACGTCGCGCCCGCGGAAGTCCTCGAGCCGCACCTGGTTGCCGGCGGCGTCGGGCAGCGCGAACCCGGGGGCGGGGCGGCCCTCGGCCAGGGCTGCGCGCCCGGCCTTCGCCGGCGCGCCGCCGGCTGGCTTCGGCGCGGCGCCCGGCTTGCTCCGCGGCGATCCCGACCCGCTGCGATCACCCCGTCGCGCGCTCATGCGCTCGCCCTCCTCCCGTCCCGGCAAGTGCGGTCAGAAGTACTCGAAGCGCCCGGCGCCCCGCTCCATCCGCACGCGCAGGTCGGCCATGAAGACCAGGTAGGGGTGCGCGCCGCGGGCGACCAGGCCGTCGCGGTCGCCGGCCAGGACCAGCGCCTGCTCCTCGGGGCTCAGCCCGGCCTCGGCCAGCGCCGCCGGGCCGTCGGCCAGGAACCGGGCGCGGAAGGCGGCGTCGGACTTCAGGGCGTAGAGGCAGCGGTTCAGCCGGTAGGCCGAGGCGGGCGGGAAGCGGTAGTGCGCGGCCTCGCTCACCGCGGACTCGCTCACCGGGCCCACTCCACCACGGCGTTGCCGTGGTGCCAGGAGGGCTCGTAGCAGTAGACATCGGCCCGGGCGTCGCCCACGGCGCCCAGCAGCGTGATCCAGGTCCGCAGCTCGACGTTGCCGGCCTTGTCCAGCTCCTCGCCGGTCAGGGCGGCCAGCTCCCGCCCGCGTCCCTCCCGCAGCGCCTCCAGCGTCCGGTGGTCCCAGTCGTAATCCGGGGAGGCGTAGCGGTCGGTGCCCGGGTAGTGGGACATGCCGCCGGAGGCCAGCAGCACGACGCGCTCGGGCCGCGCCTCCAGGATGGCCCCCAGCGCCTGGCCCCAGGCGTAGCAGCGCCGGGGCGTGGGCTGGGGCGGCAGGTACACGTTGACGTGCAGGGGCACGATGGGCACCGGCGGGGCCGGCATCGTGAAGTGCAGCGGGACGAAGAAGGCGTAGTCCAGCGGCCGGTCCTGCGTGTAGAGCAGGTCGAACCCGCGCTCGATCCCCTGCTCGACCACCGCCCGGGCCAGCGGCTCGTGGATCGGGAAGCGATACCGGTAGGGGCCGAAGACCCCCTCGCAGGCCTGGCCGACGTAGACGGCGAAGGCCGGGACGCCGTCGAGGAAGAAGGCCTCGACGTGGTCGCCGGCGATGACGGCCAGGGCGTCGGGCCGCAGCGCCTCCAGGCGGGCCCTGACGCGGGCGAACGCCGCGTGCACGCGCAGGACCAGGTCGCGGTCCTCGGTCTCGGGCCGGGCGATGAGCTGCGGGGTGTGGGCCAGGGCGAAGGCGCCGGCGATCACCCGGTCAGCCTCCGCACCACGTCGTCATAGGCCTTGTCGGCCAGCGCCTGCACCTCCTCGGCGGTCAGGGGCTGGATGGGATGGGGCACGACCACCGTCCGGTAGTCGGTGGCGCCCAGCGCGGCCGCCTGGGCGCGCGCGGCGCCGACGAACTCGGACGAGACGATGGTGGCCGTGGGGATGCCGTGGTCCTCGAAGAACACGCCGTCGTGCACACTGCACGTGGTGCACGACCCTCAGTCGGCCAGGGCCTCCACCAGCACGTCGGTCGAGCCCACGATGGCCTGGCGCAGGTCGTCGGGGGCCGGCCGGGCGAACGTGGGCTTGCGGCGGCGGACGACCTCGCGCACGCCGGCGCGCTCGCGCAGCAGGGCCTCCAGGCGGTCGAGCAGGTGGTTGCCCTTGGCCTTGGAGATGTCCAGCAGCGTGACGACCTTGCCCTCCAGCGAGGCCGGCCGGGGGGCGGTGCGGCGGGGCACGGCCACCGGGGCCGTGGGGTCCAGGTACTCCTCGCTCATGCGGTCCTCCCTGCGCCGGCGGGGACGGCGCGGATGACGAGCCGGGAGGCGTGGGCGAACGTCCAGCCGGGGACGATGGCCGAGAAGCGCCCGGCCGTGCCGCCCGCCACCACGATCTTGAGGTTGGCCGGCTCGCGGAACTTGGGAATCGGGGTCTCGTCGGTCTCCGGCCGCGCGAACTTCCGGAGCACGTGCTCGGGCAGGCCCTCGCCGCCGTCGGGGCCCGGCAGCAGCTCGCGCACGGGCCGCTGCAGGCGCTCCCACAGGAAGCGCTGCACGTCGGCCTTCGTCCAGCCGTCGCCGGCGATGGTGTGCGCGTGCTCGGGCGAGAGCACCACCAGCGAGTCCCCCCAGTGCGTCATCTTGTGGTGCACCACCACGGCCAGGCTGGCGGCGATCGTGCCCAGCAGGGCCCGGGCGGTGCGGCTGGCGTGATCATACACGGACAGCGGCGCGTCGGCGGCCAGGACGGCCACCGTGCTCTCGCCCGGCCCGAAGCCGTGCTCGACGGCCAGCGAGGGCCAGGGGCTGGCCTCCTCGTGCTCGCCGATGCAGTAGGTGTAGCGCCCGGGATGGGCCAGGGTGGACATGCTGATGACCCCCGGCCGGGCGCCGCCCACGTTGACGCACACCAGGCGGACGGCCCGGCCGATGGTCGCGTTGGCCCGCCAGCCCGGCCCGAACACCCCGGCCCCGCAGTTCAGGTCCAGCGCCCGGCGGATGGGCCCGTTGAAGATGAGGAGCGGGCTGGGCGAGTTCGTCGTCGTCGCCACCCCGTGCAGGTCGAAGGCGGAATCGCAGACGGCCTCCACGGCGGCGAGGACGGCCGGCATGTACTCGGGCCGGCAGCCGGCCATGACCGCGTTGATGGCGATCTTCTCGACGGTCGCCGCCCCGTAGTTGGGCGGGACCCGGGCCACCAGCTCGCCGGCGGGCCGGCCGGAGGCGGCGACGGCGCGGGCCACCCGGTCGGGCGTGGGCGGCACGACCGGCAGGCCGTCGGTGATGCCGCGGGCGAAGCACGCCTCGATGGCGTCAGCCACGGCAGACGCGGAACTGGGCGTAATCTCCCTGGGCCAGGGACTCGGTGTCGTCGCTGTCGGTGAGCACCGCGATGCCGGCCGGCCTCGGCACCTCGCGCTCCTCGAAGAATCGCAGGTAATCGTCGCGGACGTTCACCCGCTGCTCCACCCACTGGCCCGCCCGCTCGGTGCCCGACCGGAGCACCAGCACCTGCGTCAGGCCGTAGTTCGACGCGAGCCGCGTGCCGGCCGGGACCTGCTCGCTCCAGATGTACTTGACGGCCTTCGGCCCGCGGATGCGGGAGTAGGGCACCAGCATGTACACGGCCAGAACGCTGTCGTTCTCGCCCGACCGCTCGTTGGCCCCGGCCGGGAAGATGCGCGGCCGCCACGACCAGGCCAGCACCGGGTAGGCGTCCAGATCCCACTCGTAGGCCCGGGCGGCCTGGATGCCGAGCCCCCGGGCCGTCGCCCGCAGGAAGCGCAGGCCGTTCTCCTCCTGGACGGCGTAGACGGCCTTGCCCGCCTCCTCCCGCACGCGCCAGCCGGGCGGGAACTCCCCCACCCGGGCCTGCCGGAAGTCCTCGATGAGCCGGCAGTCCTCCTGGGCGGCCGAGGGCGGGGCGGGCGCGCCCGCCAGGGCGGCCGCACCGGACAGTGCCGTGACGCGGCGATAGGCCGGCGGTCGCGGCGCGTTGCCGAAGGTGGTGTTGTGGGCGCGGTCGTGGCGCAGCCGGGCCACGTCGAATTCGGTGATCAGGCTGGCCCCTTCCAGTGAGAACCGTTCGCCCTCGGCCAGCAGCACGCCGTTTTCCGCCGCCAGCAGATGGCCGCCGAACACCACGTCCTTGGTGGACTCGGTGGGGCCGCTCGAGGCGTAGAGATAACCGGAAATGCCGCGGGCGCTGGTCATGCGCACCAGATCACGCCGGTAGTCGGCCTTGGCCACCAGTTCGTTGCTGGCGGACAGATTGAGAA
>JBBIIW010000313.1:0-4281 GCA_037446305.1 Candidatus Rokuibacteriota bacterium | reverse complement strand
CGACGCCCCCGGGCCAGGTGACGCGGGGGCCCGGGCGAGGCAGAATCGCGGCATCGAGCCAAGGAGGCGCGACCATGGCCAGGAAGAGACAGGTTCCGCCCGCCGCCCGGTCGCCGAAGGCAGGACGCCCGCCCCGCGAGCCGGCCCCGACCCCCCAGACCCGCCGCCGGCGCCGGACGGCCCGGGCGGCGGTGAAAAAGGATACGATGCTGCTGCAGGCCGGCAAGGTGACGCGGGCGATGTGGGGGGCGACCAGCCCCCGGATCAAGAAAGGCAAGACGGCGCCGTGAAGGCGGGGCAGGAGTTCTTCAACCTCTACAACCACGACTTCCTGCGCGTGGCCGTGGCCACCCCGGCCGTCCGGGTGGCCGACCCGGCCTTCAACGCGGCCGAGACCGTGCGCCTGCTCGGGCAGGCCGTCGAGCGGCGGGCGGTGCTGGCGCTGTTCCCGGAGCTGGGGCTCTCGGCCTACTCGTGCGAGGACCTCTTCCACCAGCGCGCGCTCCTCGACGCCGTCGAGGCGGCCCTGGGCACGGTGCTGGAGGCCTCGGCCGGCTGGCCGGTGGTCGCCGTGGTGGGCCTGCCGCTGGCGGTGGACCACCGCCTCTACAACTGCGCGGCGGTGGTCTGCCGCGGCCGCCTGCTGGGCGTCGTGCCCAAGACCTACCTGCCCAACTACCGCGAGTTCTACGAGGGCCGCCAGTTCACGCCGGCCGACGCCGCCGTGCGCGACGAGATCGCCCTGTGCGGGCAGGTCGGCGTCCCGTTCGGGCCCCGGCTGCTCTTCCGCCTGGAGGACCAGCCGCTGGGCGTCTTCCACGTCGAGATCTGCGAGGACCTGTGGGTGCCCATCCCGCCCTCGTCCTACGCCGCCCTGGCCGGCGCCACCGTCCTGCTCAACCTCTCGGCCTCCAACGTCATCGTGGCCAAGGCCGACTACCGCCGCGAGCTGGTGGCCGGGCAGTCGGCGCGCTGCCTGGCCGCCTACCTCTACTCCGCGGCCGGGCCGGGCGAGTCCACCACCGACCTGGCCTGGGACGGCCACGCGCTCATCTACGAGAACGGCACGCGGCTGGCCGAGTCCCGGCGCTTCGCCCACGAGCCCCAGCTGATCGTGGCCGACCTGGACCTGGAGCGGCTGAGCCAGGAGCGGATGCGGCAGACGACCTTCGGCGACAGCGCCCGCCGCCTGGCCGGCGCGCTGACCGGGTTCCGGGCCGTCGGCGTGCCGCTCGAGCTGCCCCGGCGCGGGCGGCTCCTGCCGGAGCGGCGCTACGAGCGGTTCCCCTACGTGCCGGCGGACCCGCTGCGGCGGGACGAGCGGTGCGCCGAGGTGTACGAGATCCAGGTCCAGGGTCTGGTGAAGCGTCTGGAGGCCACCGGCATCGAGCGGGTGGTGATCGGGGTCTCGGGCGGTCTCGACTCCACGCAGGCCCTGCTGGTATGCGCGCAGGCCATGGACGTGCTGGGCCGCCCGCGCCGCAACATCCTCGGCTACACGATGCCGGGCTTCGCCACCAGCGCCCGCACGCTCAAGCAGGCCCACCGGCTCATGGAGGCCGTGGGCTGCACGGCCCGGGAGATCGACATCCGGCCCTCGTGCCTGCAGATGCTGCGCGACCTCGGCCACCCGGCGGCCGAGGGCCAGCCGGTGTACGACGTCACCTTCGAGAACGTGCAGGCCGGGGAGCGCACCAGCCACCTCTTCCGCCTGGCCAACCTGCACGGCGGTCTGGTGGTCGGGACCAGCGATCTCAGCGAGCTGGCCCTGGGCTGGACCACCTACGGCGTCGGCGATCACATGTCGCACTATGCCGTCAACGCCAGCGTGCCGAAGACGCTGATCCGCCACGTGATCGCCTGGGTGGCCGAGACCGAGCGCCTGGGCCCCGAGGCCTCCGAGGTGCTGCGCGAGATCCTGGCCACGCCGATCAGTCCCGAGCTGATCCCGGGCGAGGGGAACGGCGAGCCGGCCCAGGCCAGCGAGGCCGTGGTGGGGCCGTACGAGCTGCAGGACTTCACGCTCTACTACACGCTGCGCTTCGGCTACCCGCCCACCAAGGTGGCCTTCCTCGAGTGGTGCGCCTGGCGGGAGGAGTACGGGATCGGCGAGATCCGGCGCTGGCTGGCCGTCTTCCTGCGCCGATTCTTCCAGCTCTCGCAGTTCAAGCGCAGCGCGATCCCCAACGCCCCCAAGGTGGGGTCGGGCGGCTCGCTCTCGCCCCGCGGCGACTGGCGGGCGCCCAGCGACAGCGAGGCCGCCGCCTGGCTGGAGCAGCTCCGGCTGGTGCCGGAGTCCGAGTAGCGCTGCGCCCGGTCCTCATCTCCGGCCGGTGCTAGTATGGCCGGGTTCATCATGAGCGCGCCGTGCTGCCGGCCGAACCGGCGCAGCGCCTCGATGTCGTCGGCGAAGCAGCTGGGGCGACCCGTGAAGGCGAAGAAGTCCAGGTGGGTGCGCGCGATGTCGATCGAGCGCTCCATCGAGCCGAGGCCGTAGCCGTGGGCATTGTGGTTGTGGATGTCGCCGAAGAGGATCCGGGTGGTCACGACTCGAGGGCCTCGAGGATCCCGCGCAGGTAGCCGACGGCCCGGGCCGCCGCGGCCGGGCCATCCGGGTGGTAGTCGAAGGGCTCCACCCCGATGTCGCCGTCGTACCGATGGCGCCGGAGCGCCGCCAGCACCGGTGCGAACCGGTCGGTGCCCTGCCCGGGGCCGCGGCGGTTCCGGTCGTTCACCTGCACGTGGGCGATGAGCCCGGTCGGCAGCCACCGCTCCAGGAGGGCGGCGACGGGCTCCGCCTCGTCCGCCGCCGCCGCCGTGTCCACCATGGCGCGGAGGGCAGGATGGCCGATCTTCCGCACGACGACCGCGGCCTCCTCCACGGTGTTGACCAGGCGGGTGGCGTGCCGGGCCAGGGGCTCGATGCAGTAGACCACGCCGGCCGCCCCGGCCGTCTCGGCCGCCGCGGCCCAGCATTCCAGGGCGCGCCCCAGCGCGGCCGCCGGATCCTCGCCCTCGGCCACGCGGCGCTGGGCCGGGGAGCCGTGAACCAGGTAGCGGCCCCCGAGGTCGGCGCACAGCTCCACCAGTCCCCGCATCACCTCGACCGTGCGCGCGCGGACCGCCGGCTCGGGGCTGGTGATGGACAGCCCGGGCGGAGTCACCAGGAGCCAGTGCAGCCCCGTGATGGCGATCCCCGCGTCCGTTGCCTGCCGCCGCAGCCGCGCCCGGTCGGACGCCGGCAGCCGGTGCGGGTGCTCGCTCACGGTGTACGGCGCGAGCTCCAGGCCGTCGTAACCGACCGCGGCGGCGAACGCGACCTGGGCGGCGAACGGCATCGTCCCCAGCACCTCGTTGCAGAGCGCCAGGCGCACGGGCCTCAGACCTCGGCCAGATCCTCGCCGACGATGATGCGGCCGTCGAAGTCGCGGGCGACGATGGCGCGCAGGGCCTCCGGGGCGGGGCCGTTCATGAGGTGCGACAGGACCAGCGTCCTCGCCCCGGCCCGGGCGGCGACCGTGCCCACCTGATCCGGCAGGGTGTGGTAGCTGGCCAGGCGGGCGGTCTGGACCTCCAGCGAGGGAAAACCACCGCCCGGGTTCAGGGGCAGGGTCCGCACGTCCGTGCACTCGTGGATCAGCACGTCCACGCCGCGGCAGTGCGCGATCAGGTTCTCGCACGGCCGGGTGTCGCCCGAGATGCCGACCGACCGGCCGTCGCCGTCCACCCGGAACCCGAAGGCCGGCTCGACGGGGAAGTGCTCCACCAGGAGGCCGTGATCCGCACGCCGCGCGCCTCGTACACGACGCCGGGCGCCAGCTCGTGGACGTCCACCCGGGGCCCCGGCCGGCCGTCCTGGTGCGCGCGGCGCACCTCGATGTCGTACGCATGCAGCCGCAGCAGGTCGTCCACGTACCGGCGTACCCCCGCCGGGCCCCAGACCTGCAGGGGGGCGTTCTGCCCCATGATCCAGCGCGTGAGGAGCAGGTGGCCGAGATCGATCGTGTGGTCGGAGTGATGGTGGGTGAGGAAGACGTGGTGGATGTCGAGCGGCGAGACGCCCGCGGCGACGAGCTGGGCGGCGACGCCGCTGCCGCAGTCGATCAGGAAGCGCTGCCCCGCCGCCTCGATCAGCTGGCTGGGCCGCGCCGCCGGGGATTCGGGCGCGGCGCCCCGGTGCCGAGCAGGGTCACCTTCATGGGTCCAGGATCTTCGCGGACGGACCGGTCGTTGTCAAAGCCGCGGCCGCACGGGGCGGCGACCGGGGCGCCGGCGCCCCAG
>JBBIIW010000312.1:0-4291 GCA_037446305.1 Candidatus Rokuibacteriota bacterium | reverse complement strand
CCCAGGCCTCGGCCCACGCCTCGGCTCCCGCCGGCATCGCGCTCACCGCGGCGTAGTGCAGCGAGCGGAGGACGCCGGCCACGTCGCGGAGCGGCGTGTGCTTCCGGCGCCGCTCGGCCAGCGGGCGCAGGGGCTCGCCCTCGAAGTCGATGATGACGAAGTCGCCGTCGGCCCGCCGGAGCGTCTGGCCCAGGTGGAGGTCGCCGTGGTGGCGGATCTTCGTGCATCCGGCCAGCGGGGCCAGGCCCTCCGCCAGCCGTGACGGCGCCGCGAAGGCCTCGCCGGCCGCCTGGCGGGCGCGCTCGACCTGCTCGCGGACGGCCGCCGTCCAGGCGGCCAGGTCGGCGGCCGTGATCGGCTCGGGCCGGAACGCCGGGTCGCCGGTAGGCCGGCCCAGCGCCGCGTGCAGGCCGCCGGTGATCTCGCCCAGGCGTCGCGCGGCCCCGAGCAGCGTCCCCGCCAGCGCGCGCAGCCGCCCGGCATCCGGCGCGCCGCCGGCCGCCGCGTAGAGGCGGCGGAGCTCGCCGAGCGTCCACTCCCAGCCGTCGGTGGCGCCGGACACCAGCGCCTGGGTCACGGCCAGCGTCGCGGGCTCGGCGCCCGCCGTCCGGTACTCGAGCTGGCCCAGCAGCCGGGGGACGTGGGCGAAGGCCGCCTCCTGGGTCAGGTACCGCGTCATCTCGGCCTCCGGGTTGGGGCCGGCGGCCAGCCGGCGGAAGAGCTTCATGATGGCGACCTGCCCGACGACGACCGAGGTGTTGCTCTGCTCGGCGCCCACCCGCCGGACGGGCAGATCGCGGGCGGGCATCGGCCCGCCGGTGGGGATGCCGACGAGCGCGCCCGCCCGGCCCTCGACGCGCCCGCCCCCGGCGATCAGGTCCAGCAGGGCGCGGCAGAAGGCGGGATCGTCGAGGGCCTCGCTGACCTCGCCCCCGGCGCCCTCGCCCAGCGTCAGGACGTAGCGCTCGGAACCGCCGCCCTCCAGGTGGACGGCCGCCAGCACGAGAGTGCCCCCGGTCAGGGGGATCGCGTCCTCGACGGCCACCCCGCTGATCCGCCGGGTCCTGGCCGCGAACCAGCGCTGCCGGGGCAGCCAGGCGGCCAGGACCTCAGATGGCGGCGTCCTCGATGCCATACCGCGCCGGCCGGCGCTCGCGCGGCTCCAGGCGGAACCAGTAGAAGCCGTGGGGCCCGAGCGACAGGAAGTAGGGCTGCTCGCCGATGGGCGGAAAGCGGGTCTCGCCGAGCAGCTCCACCGGCGTGGCGCCCCGGTGCCGGGACAGGTCGAGGCTGACCGGCTGCGGCCGTCCGGAGAGGTTGGCGACGACCAGGATCGTCTCGTCCTCGTGGTCCCGGTAGAAGGCCAGGACCGTCGGGTTGAGCGGGCGCAGGAACTCGATGGTCCCGCGGCCGAAGGCGCGGGAGGTCTTCCGCACGGCGATCAGCCGCTTCATGGTGGCCAGCAGGGAGAACGGCTGCTTGAGCTGGGCGGCCACGTTGACGGCCTGGTAGCCGTAGACGGGGTCGGTGATGACCGGCAGGTAGAGCTGGCTCTCGTCGGCGGCCGAGAAGCCGGCGTTGCGGTCGCCCGACCACTGCATGGGCGTGCGGACGCCGTCGCGGTCGCCCAGGTGGATGTTGTCGCCCATGCCGATCTCGTCGCCGTAGTAGATGATGGGGCTGCCGGGCAGCGTGAGGAGCAGGCAGTTGAGCAGCTCGATGCGCCGGCGGTCGTTGTCCATCAGCGGCGCCAGCCGGCGCCGGATGCCCAGGTTGAGCTTGGCCTGCGGGTCCTGGGCGTAGGCGTAGTACATGTAGTCCCGCTCCTCGCTGGTCACCATCTCCAGGGTCAGCTCGTCGTGGTTGCGGAGGAACAGGCCCCACTGGCAGGTGGGCGGGATGGGCGGGGTGTGGGTGAAGATGTCGATGATCGGCAGCCGCTCCTCCCGCCGGATGGCCATGTACAGCCGCGGCATCAGGGGGAAGTGGAAGGCCATGTGGAACTCGTCCCCGGCGCCGAAGTAGGGCCGCACGTCCTCCGGCCACTGGTTGGCCTCGGCCAGCAGGAGGCGGTCGCCGCCGTACTCGGCGTCGATCACCCGCCGGAACTCCTTCAGGATCTCGTGGGTCTCGGGCAGGTTCTCGCAGCTGGTGCCCTCCCGCTCGACCAGGTAGGGCACGGCGTCGCAGCGGAAGCCATCCAGGCCGCGGTCCAGCCAGAACCGCATGACGTCCAGCATGGCCCGCCGCACGGCGGGATTGTCGTAGTTGAGGTCGGGCTGGTGGCTGAAGAACCGGTGCCAGTAGTACTGCCGTCGCAGCGGGTCGAAGGTCCAGTTGGACTTCTCGGTGTCGATGAAGATGATGCGGGCGCCGGCGTAGCGCCGGTCGGTGTCGCTCCAGACGTAGTAGTCGCCGTAGGGCCCGGCCGGCTCGGCCCGGGAGGCCTGGAACCAGGGGTGCTGGTCGGAGGTGTGGTTCATGACCAGGTCGGCGATCACGCGCAGGCCGCGGGCGTGGGCGGCGTCGAGGAACTTCTGGAAGTCCTCCACGGTGCCGTAGGCGGGGTGGATGCCGTAGAAGTCCGAGATGTCGTACCCGTCGTCGCGCAGCGGCGAGGGGTACATGGGCAGGATCCAGAGGCAGTCCACGCCCAGGTCCCGCACGTAGTCCAGGCGCTCGGTCAGCCCGGCGAAGTCGCCGATGCCGTTGCCGTCGGCGTCGTAGAAAGCCTTGACGTGCACCTCGTAGAAGATGGCGTCCTTGTACCAGTCCCTGGCCATCAGCGGTCGAGGACCAGGATGGCGGCCGGCTCGACCCGGGGATCGAGCGTCAGGCGGCCGTGGCGGCCCCGCCAGTCGTGCCGGGCCCCGGTGAGCAGGTCGTGCAGCCGGTAGGGCCGGTCCTCGGCCAGCCCCAGGTCGCCCAGCGGCAGCTCCACCGTCGCCGCGTGGGCGGCGAAGGGGTCCAGGTTGACGGCCACGAAGACGGCGTCGTCGCGGGCCGGCGTCATCTTGCCGTAGAAGAGGATGTTCGGGTCGTCGGCCGGATAGAAGACGAGGTTGCGGTAGAGCTGCAGGGCCGGGTGCTCACGACGGATGCGGTTGACGGTGCGGATCAGGTCGTCGAGGCTGCCGGGCGCGCCCCAGTCCCGCACCTTGAGCTCGTACTTCTCGGAGTCCAGGTACTCCTCGCCCACGCCGCTGGGGCGGTTCTCGCACAGCTCGTACCCCGAGTAGATGCCGTAGAGGGACGAGAGCGTGGCCGCCAGCACCAGCCGCATCCGGAAGGCCGGCCGGCCGCCCTTCACCAGGGTGGCGTGCAGGATGTCCGGGGTGTTGGGCCACAGGTGCCCGCGGAAGTACTCGGCCACCGGCGGCGTGGTGATCTCGGTCAGGTAGTCGATCAGCTCCTGCTTGTCGTTGCGCCAGGTGAAGTAGGTGTAGGACTGCGTGAAGCCCACCTTGGCCAGGACCTTCATCATCTTGGGCCGGGTGAAGGCCTCGGCCAGGAAGATGACGTCGGGATGCTCGTCCTGGATGGTCCGGATCAGCCACTCCCAGAACCGGACCGGCTTGGTGTGGGGGTTGTCCACCCGGAACGTCCGGATGCCGTGGCCGATCCAGAACAGGAGGGTGCGCCGCATCTCCTCCCACAGCGGCCGCGGATCGTCGCCGTAGAAGTTGATCGGGTACACGTCCTGGTACTTCTTGGGCGGGTTCTCGGCGTACTTGATCGTGCCGTCCGGGCGGTGGAAGAACCACTCCGGGTGCTCCCGCACCCACGGGTGGTCGGGCGAGGCCTGGATGGCGAAGTCCAGGGCCACCTCCAGGCCCAGATCGCGGGCCCGGGCCACGAAGCGGTCGAAGTCGGCCAGCGTGCCCAGCTCCGGGTGGATGGCCATGTGCCCGCCCTCGGCGGCCCCGATGGCCCAGGGACTGCCGGGGTCGCCCGGGCCGGCGGTGAGCGTGTTGTTGCGCCCCTTGCGGGCCGTGCGGCCGATGGGATGGATGGGCGGCAGGTAGACGACATCGAAGCCGAGCGCGGCCGCCCGCTCCAGCATGGCCTCGGCGTCCTCGAAGGTGCCGTGGCGGCCGGGCACCCCCGAGCGCGGGAAGAACTCGTACCAGGCGGCGAACCGGGCTCGCTCGCGGTCCACCATCACCTCGTACTCCCGCTCGGCCCAGGTGGCGTCGGTGCGGTCCAGGTAGCGGTCCATCAGCGCCGCCAGGGCCGGCTCGCGCGCGGCCGCCACCGCGGCCGCCTGGTCGCCGGGCTGCGCGATGCGGGC
>JBBIIW010000311.1:0-4306 GCA_037446305.1 Candidatus Rokuibacteriota bacterium | reverse complement strand
GGGTGCCGGTCTAGTCGGTGCAGATCACGGTGGTCGCCCCCAGCGCCTCCACGGCGGACAGACGCTTGACCAGGCTCCGCTCCCGGGCCATGCGCTGCACGCCGAGGGCCAGGGCCAGGGTGAGCGTGGGGAGCAGCCCCTCGGGGACGTTGGCCACGATGACGCCCAGGGCGAAGAGGAAGCCCTCCGCCGGCGGCAGCAAGCCCGTGACCACGCCCAGGACGAAGAAGCTGGCGCCGAAGGCCAGCGACAGGATGGTCACGATCCGGGTGACCCGCTCCATCTCCCGCCGCAGCGGGCTCGGCGCCTCCGGCACGGCCTGGGTGAGGTGGGCCACGGCGCCGATCTCGGTCGCCATCCCGGTGGCGATGATCACGGCGGTGGCCTCCCCGGAGACCACGCTGGAGCCTGCGAACACGAGCTCGTGCCGTTCCAGCCGCGGCACGCGGGCCCGCTCGTCGCCCGCCGCCGGCAGCTTGAACACCGGGTGCGGCTCTCCCGTGAGCGCGCTCTGGTCCACGCGCAGGTTCTGGGCCGAGAGCAGCTGGGCGTCGGCGGGCACCTGGTCGCCTTCCGCCAGGCGCACGACATCGCCCGGCACCAGGCCGGTGACGGCCGCGCGCGCCCGGCGCCCGTGCCGGAGCACGACGATCTCGTGGGGCAGGAGGGCCTCCAGGGCCTGGACCGCCCGCTCGGCCCGGAACTCCTGGAAGAAGCTGAAGATGCCGTTGACGAGGATGACGGCGAAGATCGCCCAGCCCAGCTCGGGCAGGCCGGCCAGGAAGGCCAGGGCGCCGCCCACCCAGAGCAGCACGGCGAAGAAGCTCACGAACTGCTCGCCGAATCGGAGCGCGAGCGGGCGCCGACGGACGCGCTCCAGCACGTTCGGCCCGCAGAGGGCCAGCCGCCGCGCGGCGGCGTCCTCGTCCAGTCCCTGCGGCCGGGAGCGCAGCAGCGCCAGGACCTCCTCGCCGGCGAGCGGACTCTCTCCCGCGTCATGATCGATGGGGCCGAGGGCCCGCACCAGCTCCTCCCGCCGCCGCGCGCTCCCGGCGCGTTCCCTGATCGCCGGGTCGGCGAGCCCGGCCCGGAGCCGACCGACCAGGCGCAGGACCCGTCCCGCGTCGGCGAGCGACCCGATGAGCACCACGGCAGCCTCGAACGCCTCGCCCCCGACGCCGAGGGCCGGCGCCGCCCTCGGATGCACCCAGTAGAGCGCCAGCGGCGTGGGCTCGGTGGCCAGCGCGTGCACCAGCGCGACCCGCGGAGCCAGCGGCAGCACCCCGGCTTCCGCCGGGACGGACCGCCCCGTCGCCGCCAGGAGGTCGGCCGGCGTCAGCATCCCGCCGTCCAGCGCGATCGGGTCGCCGGTGAAGAGCGCGGTGACGCCAGGCTCCATCGCTCGCCGCCTCCGCCCCGGCCGTCCCGGGTCGCGGACCCCTAGCCGCCCAGGTACGCCTGGGCCAGGTACTCCTGCAGCATGCGCTGGGTGTTGAAGAACGAGGCGTTGAGGGCGATCGTCGAGCGCATCAGCGCCGCCCACCGGGCCCGGTCGCCGGAGTAGAGCGGCACGATGCGCTCCTCCAGCGCCCGGTACAGATCATCCGCGTCGGCCGCGTCGCTCCGCTCGGCCGCCCCGTCCCGCTCGCGGGCGCCGATCGCCCACCCGGTGACGCCCTCGATGTGCCCCTCCCACCACCACCCGTCAAGCACGCTGAGGCTCGGCACGCCGTTGTGCGCCGCCTTCATGCCGCTGGTGCCCGAGGCCTCCCACGGCGGGCGGGGCGTGTTCACCCACACGTCGACCCCGGCGGTGATCAGCCGGGCGAGGCGGACGTCGTAGTTGTCCAGGTACACCAGCTTGACGAGAGGAGCCAGGCCCGCCGCCGCCTGCACCACGCGCTGGATCAGCGCCTTGCCCCCCTCGTCCCGCGGATGGGCCTTGCCGGCGAAGACCAGCTGCAGCCCCGGCCCGGCAGCCAGGCGGCGCAGGCGCGCCGGATCGTGCAACAGCAGCCCGTGGCGCTTGTAGGGCGTGGCCCGGCGGGCGAAGCCGAGCGTGAGCACGCGCCGCTCGAAGCCGGCGTTGAGGCGGCGGTTCACCTCGGCGATCAGCTCGGCCTTGGCCTCGTCGTGGGCCTCGGCCACGGCCTCCAGCGGGATGCCGCTGGCGTAGCGGAGCGAGGCGCTGTTCCGGCGCCAGTCGGGGATGTGGCGGTCGTAGAGGCGGGCGAAGGACGGCGCCGTCCAGCTCACCGAGTGCACGCCGTTGGTGATGGAGCCGATGGGGTAGCCGGGGAACAGCGAGCGCGAGATCTCGCCATGGCGCCGGGTGACGCCGTTGACGTAGTGGCTGAGATGAAGCGCGACCCGGGTCAGATTGAGGACCTGGTCACAGCAGCCGAGCGTCTCCAGCGTCTTGACCCGATCCCGGCCGATGACCGCCTCGGCCAGCGAGACCGGGAACTGGTCGTGGCCGGCCGGCACCGGCGTGTGGGTCGTGAAGATACAGCGCTGCTTCACGCGGTCGATCGCCGCCTCCCGGTCCGGGGTGCGCCGGAGCTCCTCGGCGAACAGCTCCAGGGCCAGCAGCGCGGCGTGCCCCTCGTTCATGTGAAAGCGGCTCACGTTTCCGTAGCCGAGCGCGCGCAGCATCCGGACGCCGCCCACGCCCAGCACGAGCTCCTGGGCCAGCCGGTACCGGTCGTCTCCGCCGTAGAGGTGGTCGGTCAGGCGCCGGTCGCGCGGATCGTTGTCCGGGGCGTCGGTGTCGAGCAGGAAGACGGGGACGGTCGCGCCCCCGCTCCCGGTCACGGTATAGCGCCAGGCGCGGACGTTCACGCGCCGATCCTCGATCTCGACGGCGGTGGTGGCCGGGGCCGGCGCCAGCCAGTCCTCGGGCGACCACACCATCGGCTCCTCGTGCTGGCGGCCCTCGGCGTCCAGCCGCTGGAAGAAGTAGCCCTTCCGGTGCAAGAGGGTCACGCCCACCATGGGCACGCCGAGGTCGGCGGCGCTGCGGAGGGTATCGCCGGCCAGGACGCCCAGGCCCCCGGCGTAGGTCGGCAGGCGGCTGTCGAGGGCCACCTCCATCGAGAAGTAGGCGATGGTCCCGGCGGGCCTCATCGTCGCCGCCGCGGTCAGGGCGCCGGCAGCGGCCTGGCGTCGCCGGCGGGCGCCTGAACGCCCGCTCCGGTCGGACGGACGACGAGGACGGGGACCGTGACCCCGCGGAGCACGGCCTCGGCCACGCTGCCGAACATCTCTCTCTCCAGGCCGGTGCGACCGTGCGTGGTCATGACCACCATGTCGGCCTGGTACGCCCGGACGGCCTTCACGATCGCCGCCGCCGGGGAGCCCTGCCAGATGACGGTGGCGACCCGGCCGCCCAGGCTGCCCACGCGCTCCCGGACGGTCTGCAGATACGTCTCCGCCTCGTGGATCGGCGCCAGCCGGGCATCGACCGGCCCCGGCTCCTGATCGAACCTCAGGCTGGCGACGCGGAGGACGAGCAGGCTCGCGTCGGAGGCCCTGGCCAGCTCGACGGCGACCGGCAGCGCCGCTTCTGCGGCGGGTGAGCCGTCGAGGGGCACCAGGATCTTGTTGATCTTCACGATCGGCTCCCCTCGCGTCGGCCGGGCCGCCCTCGGCTACGCCGCCTTGATCTCGATCTTCCTTCCCTTCGCCTCCTTGGCCTTGGGCAGGTGCACCTCCAGCACGCCCTTCTTGAACGTCGCCCTCACCCGGTCGGCCTCGACCGTGGCCGGCAGGGCGAGCGTCCGGGAGAAGGCGCCGGCACAGCGCTCGCTGTAGTAGTACTCGCCCTTCTCCTCCCGGTCCTCCTTGCGCTCGCCCCGGATGGCGAGGGTTCCGTCCTGCACCGTCACCTCGATGTCCTTCTCCTCGAGTCCCGGCAGGTCGGCCCGGACGACGATCTCGTCGTCGTACTCGACCATGTCGACGGCCGGAGCCCACCCGCGTTCGCGGTCGCCCCAGGGCCAGATCGGGAGCCGGCCGAACATCTCCTCCATCTCCCGCTCGAGGCGCGCGAGCTCCCGAAACGGGCTGTACACGGGCAGTCGCGGGCGCCACCTCTCCAGTGCCATACGCTCCTCCTTCCGGCCGGATCGAAACTCGCGCGGTCCGGCCGTCGAGGCCCCGGTGCAAGAATCCGACCTTGTACGCCTGGCCGGCGCGTCGAGGGCTTGCGGGGCTGCCACCGGCCCGGCGGGGCTCTGTCGCCTCACCCGAGGGGAGCCCGCGCCCCACCCCCGACGCCGGGCCCGCGCCGGCCGCGGTAGAGGCG
>JBBIIW010000310.1:0-4322 GCA_037446305.1 Candidatus Rokuibacteriota bacterium | reverse complement strand
CCAGGGCCGGCCAGGCCCCCACGCCGGCTAGGCGGCGGCCGTTGAGGCTGGCGGCCACGATCAGGGCCAGCCAGGCGCTGTCGGCGAGGCGGTCGGCGGGCAGCCACCGGACGCCGAGTCGCTCGACGAGCAGCGCGTCCACGGCCACGACCAGGATGATCGCCCAGGGCCACCGGCTCAGGACCCACGCGGCCGGGGTGCGTCCGAGGGGCAGGGCCAGGGCCGCGGCGACCACCAGCGCCCCGAGGAGCGGGTGCGTCCAGGGCGCCTGCAGCAGCGCCGGCTCTCCCCACGCCAGCGCCCGCGAGTGCTTGAGCCGCGCCAGCAGGGGCAGCGTCCAGAAGGCCGTGAGCAGCGCGGCCGGCGCCAGCGTGAGCGCCGCCCCGGCCAGACGCCGTCGCCGCCCGCCGGGCGCGGCGCAAGCGGCCAGGGCGACCAGGGCGACGGCGGCCGGCAGGTGGGCCGGGTGCGTGATGGCGATGAACGCCAGGAGCGGGACCGCGAAGGTCGGCGGCGCCGGGCGCTCGGGGTCCAGCCCGCGCAGCAGGGTGAGCGCCAGCAGGGGCAGCAGCGCCCAGCCGAGCCGGGCCGGCAGCATGCCCACGTGCACGCCGCCCTCCACGCCGCTGTGCACCCCGGCCGCCAGCGTCAGGGCCACGAAGGCGCCGGGCAGCGCCGGCCAGCCGCCGCCCAGCACGCGCGCCAGCAGCAGGTACGTGGTGAGGCCGGGCGCCAGCCAGGTCAGCCACACCAGGACCACGTAGATCGTCTCCACCTCGAGCGCGCCCAGCGAGAGCAGGCGCAGCGCCAGTCCCAGGTAGAAGAAGCCCGGCGGGTAGAACTGCAGCTCCGGGTAGCCCGCCCACCAGTCGGGGTTCCAGGCCCAGGGGGCCGGGCCCCGGTGCAGCAGGTGCCAGAGGCGGTAGAGCTGGCCGGGATGGTCGTCGAAGGCGGGCACCGCGCTCCCGATGGCCCTCGCCCCGAAGGCCGCCCCGTAGGCGACGAGCAGCAGCGCCGGGACCAGCGAGCCGGGGCGCGTCACGGCGCGCATGATACCGGAGCGCGCCGAGCCCGCGATTGACTAACGTCGGCGTTCATAGTGTAGTAAGCGCATTGCCGTGCTGTCGGTGCCGTAAAATGCGGGGCTCGAATCCCCTACCGATGGAGAGGCGCGCATGCGGAAGTTGAAGGGGCTGAAGTGCCGCGAGTGCGGTCGCGGCTACCCGTCGTCGCCGGTTCACGTCTGCGAGTTCTGCTTCGGGCCGCTCGAAGTCGACTACCACTACGAGGCGCTCCGGGGGCTGGTCACCCGCGACGCGATCGCGGCCGGGCCGCCCAGCATGTGGCGCTACCGGGACCTGCTGCCGGTGGACGGCGACGTGGCCGTGGGCCACCACGTGGGCTTCACGCCGCTCATCCGCGCCCGCAACCTCGCCGACGAGCTGGGCTGCCGCGAGATCTGGATCAAGAACGACTCGGTGTGCCACCCCACCTGGTCCTTCAAGGACCGCGTGGTGTCGGTGGCGGTGACGAAGGCGCTCGAGTTCGGCTTCGACACCGTGGCCTGCGCCTCCACCGGCAACCTGGCCAACTCGGTGGCCGCGCACGCGGCCGAGGCGCGCCTGAAGTCGTACATCTTCATCCCGGCCGACCTGGAGCAGGGGAAGGTCCTGGCCACCCTGGTCTACCAGCCGACGCTGGTGGCGGTGGAGGGCACCTACGACGAGGTGAACCGGCTCTGCTCGGAGATCGCCGACAAGTACCGGTGGGCCTTCGTGAACGTCAACTTCCGCCCCTACTACTCCGAGGGCTCCAAGAGCTACGGCTTCGAGATCGTCGAGCAGCTCGGCTGGCGGGCCCCCGACCACATCGTGGTGCCCTGCGCGGGCGGCTCGCTCATGACCAAGATCTGGAAGGCGATCAAGGAGCTGCGGCTGCTGGGCCTGCTGGAGGGGCCGCTGCGCACGCGGATGCACGCGGCGCAGGCGGCCGGATGCGGTCCCATCGTGACCATGATCAAGGACGACACCGACGTGCTGAAGCCGGTCCGGCCGAACACGATCGCCAAGTCGCTGGCCATCGGCAACCCCGCCGACGGCTACTACGCCTACCGGGCGGCCAAGGAGTCCGGGGGCCGGGGCGAGCACGCCACCGACGAGGAGATCGTGGAGGGGATGCTGCTGCTGGCGCGCGCCGAGGGCATCTTCACCGAGACGGCCGGCGGCGTCACCGTGGCGGCGGCCCGCAAGCTGATCGAGTCGGGCGTGATCTCCCGGGACGAGTCGATCGTCATCTGCATCACCGGCAACGGCCTCAAGACGCCCGACAGCCTGTCCGGGCGGCTCGCCGCCGACGTGACGATCCGCCCCAGCCTGTCGGCCTTCGACCGGGCCCTGGCCGAGCTGAAGTCCAGTGCGTGACCGCCGGCGGACGCCGCGTCGCGTGGCCCCCCGGGCGACCGGGGGAGGTACTCTCGTGAACGAGGAGGCCCGATGCCCATTCTGGTCCGGATCCCCACGCCGCTGCGGGCGCTGACGAAGGGCGCCGCCGAGGTGCAGGCCGCCGGCGGCACGGTGAGCGAGCTGGTCGACGACCTGGAGCGCCGCTTCCCCGGGCTCCGGGAGCGCCTGGTGGACGACGGCGGCGAGCTGCGGCGCTTCATCAACGTGTACGTCAACGAGGAGGACGTCCGCTTCCTCGACGGCAAGACCACCCGCCTCAAGGACGGCGATACCGTGTCCATCGTGCCCGCCATCGCCGGAGGGCGCTAGGACGGTGACGGCCATGGCCCGCCGGCGGGTGCGCCTGACCTTCCCGTCCCACCTGATCCAGGAGCCGATCCTCTACCGCCTGGTGAAGGACTACGACATCGTCATCAACATCCGGCGGGCGGACGTCAAGGCCGACTACGGCTGGGTGATGCTGGAGATGGAGGCGGCCGAGGGCACGCTCGAGCGCGGGGTGGCCTGGCTCCGGGAGCGGGGCGTGCAGGTCGATCCCATCGAGCGCGACGTGATCGTCCCCTGACCGGCCGCCCCGCCATGCCCGCCATCTCCCGGCGCGTCCAGGGGTTCACGGAGTCGGTCATCCGCGAGATGACCCGGGTGGTCACCCAGCACGGGGGCGTGAACCTGGCCCAGGGCATGCCCAACTTCCCGCCGCCCCGGGAGCTGGTGGAGGCGGCCCACCGGGCGCTGGACGGCGACTTCCACCAGTACGCGATCACCTGGGGGGCGCCGCGGCTGCGCCGGGCGATCGCCGACAAGTACCGGGCCTTCTACGGCCTGGCCGTGGATCCCGAGCGCGAGGTGACGGTCTGCTGCGGCTCCACGGAGACCATGCTCTCCACGCTGCTGGCCGTGCTGAACCCGGGCGACGAGGTCGTCGTCTTCGAGCCCTTCTACGAGAACTACGGGCCGGGGTGCATCATCGCGGGGGCGACGCCGGTCTTCGTGCCGCTGGAGCCGCCGGGGTTCGGGTTCGATCCCGACCGCCTGCGCCGGGCCGTCTCGCCCCGCACCCGGGCCATCATCTTCAACAGCCCCAACAATCCCACCGGCAAGGTGTTCTCCCGGGCGGAGCTGGAGACGATCGCCGACCTCTGCCTGTCGCACGACCTGCTGGCCATCACCGACGAGATCTACGAGCACATCGTCTACGACGGACGGAGGCACGTGCCGATCGCCACCCTGCCCGGCATGGCCGAGCGCACGGTGACGATCTCGGGCATCTCGAAGTCGTACTCCGTGACCGGCTGGCGCATCGGCTACGCGGTGGCCCCGCCGGAGCTGACCCTGGGCATCCGCCGGGCGCACGACTTCGTGACCGTCGGCGCCCCGCACCCCCTGCAGGAGGCGGCCGCCGTCGCCCTGGCGCTGCCGGACGCCTACTACACCTGGCTGCGGGACATGTACCAGGCCAAGCGGGACCTGCTGCTGGGCTACCTGGAGCAGGCGGGCTTCGTCGCCTGGCAGCCCCATGGCGCCTACTACATCCTGACCGACGTGGCCCACTTCATGGAGCGCCACGGCATCGCGGACGACACCGCCTTCGCGATGTTCCTGATCAAGGAGGTCGGCGTGGCGACGGTGCCCGGCTCGTCCTTCTACGCGCACGGCGAGCTGGGCCGGACGACCATCCGGTTCTGCTTCCCGAAGACCGACGACGTCCTGCGGGAGGCCGGAGAGCGCCTGCAGAAGCTGCGCTGACGTGCGGGCCGCCGCCGGGGCTCCATGACGCCGCGCCAGGTGGCGCTCGCGATGTGGCGGGCGGCGCTGGCGGCGGCGGACGCCCGCCCGCTGGTCCATCGGGCCCTGGAGGGG
>JBBIIW010000309.1:0-4330 GCA_037446305.1 Candidatus Rokuibacteriota bacterium | reverse complement strand
CTCGCGGCCGCGCCTGGCGGACGAGGCCGCCCGGGCGCTGGCCGGCCAGCGGCTGACGGCCGAGGTCATCGCCCGGGTGGCCGGCCTGGCCGCCGGGCCCTCCCGGCCGCTGGACAACACCGACTACGCGCACGTCTACCGCAAGCGGATGACGCGCGTCTTCGTGGCCCGCGCCCTCGCCTCCATCGCCGGGCGCCCGGAGGCGGCGGCCGGAGTGCCGGCGTGAGCACGACGCTGGGCAGCCGGATCCGCGCGCTGCGGCAGGAGCGGGAGCTGCAGCAGCGGCAGCTGGCCGAGAAGGCCGACCTGACGCCGAGCATGGTCTCGCAGATCGAGTCCGGCCGGCTCACCCCCTCGCTGAACACGCTGCGCAAGCTGGCCGACGCGCTGGGCGTCCCCATCGGCGCCCTCTTCGACGGCCAGCCGGCCGGCTCCTGCGTCGTCACCCGCAGGCGGGACTACCCGGTCGTCTCGTTCGACGGGAGCACCGAGACGTGGGCGGTGCTGGGCGCGGGGCTCTTCCAGGGGAAGATCCGGGCCGTGGTCTCCACCCTCGGGCCCCGCTCCCGGGGCGTCACGACGGACAAGGTCGTCATCAAGCCCGGCCAGCTCAAGCTGTTCTACGTGCTGGAGGGCCGGGTCGCCTTGCACTACAACGGCGAGCGCCACGTTCTCGACGCCGGCGACAGCGCCCTGCTGGACGGGGGCACGCCGCACGGCTGGGAGAACCTGGGGACCGGCAAGGCCCGGGCGCTCTGGGTGATCCTGGGATGAGCACCATGGACAGGCCGGTCGTCGACTTCCGCACCGATCCCTCGCGGTACCGGCACTGGCGCCTGGCCTTCGACGGCCCCGTCGCCACCCTGACGATGGACGTCGCCGAGGACGGCGGCCTGCGGCCGGGCTACGAGCTGAAGCTGAACTCCTACGACCTGGGCGTGGACATCGAGCTGTACGACGCCGTCCAGCGCCTGCGCTTCGAGCATCCCGAGGTGGGCGCCGTCATCGTCACCTCCGGCAAGGAGCGCGTGTTCTGCGCCGGCGCCAACATCCGCATGCTCGGCCAGTCTTCCCACGGCTGGAAGGTGAACTTCTGCAAGTTCACCAACGAGACCCGCAACGCCATCGAGGAGGCCTCGGCCGAGTCCCGGCAGGTCTACCTGTGCGCGGTCAACGGGCCCTGCGCCGGCGGCGGCTACGAGCTGGCCCTGGCCTGCGAGCGCATCGTGATGGCCGACGACGGCAACACCTCGGTGGCGCTGCCCGAGGTGCCGCTGCTGGCGGTGCTGCCCGGCACCGGCGGCCTGACCCGCCTGGTGGACAAGCGGCGGGTGCGGCGCGACCGGGCCGACGTGTTCTGCACGCTGGAGGAGGGGATCAAGGGCCAGCGGGCGCTGGAGTGGGGGCTGGTGGACGAGCTGGTGCCCCGCTCCCGCCTGGAGGCGACGGTGCGCGAGCGAGCGCGGGAGTACGCGGCCCGCTCCGACCGCCCGCGCGACGCGCGCGGCATCGCGCTGACGCCCCTGGCCCGCACGGTGGACGGCGACCGGATCGAGTACCGGCACGTCACCGGCCGGCTCGAACGCGAGCGCGGGCGCGCCGAGATCACCGTCCGCGGTCCGGCCGCGCCGCCGCCCGGCGACGCGGCGGGCGTGGCGGCCCTGGGCGACGGGTTCTGGCCGCTGGCGGTGGCCCGCGAGCTGGACGACCTGATCCTGCACCTCCGGACCAACGAGGAGGAGATCGGCCTGTGGGTGCTGCGGACGGCGGGCGAGGCCGATCTGGTCGAGGCCCACGACCGCCTGCTCCAGGACCACGCCGGCCACTGGCTGGTCCGCGAGATCCGTCTCTACCTCAGGCGCGTCTTCAAGCGCCTGGACGTCTCCTCCCGCTCCATCTTCGCGCTCATCGAGCCGGGCTCCTGCTTCACCGGCACGCTGCTCGAGCTGGCCCTGGCCGCCGACCGCTCCTACATGCTGCTCGGCGGGCGGGAGGGCGACTCGCGGCCGCCGGCCACGGTGCGGCTGACCGGGCTCAACTTCGGCGCCTACCCGATGGCCAGCGGGCTGACGCGCCTGGCCGCCCGCTTCCTGGGCGAGCCCGGGCGGGTGGACGACCTCAAGGGGCGGATCGGCCAGGACCTGGACGCCGAGGCGGCGGCGGCCGCCGGCCTGGTCACGTTCACGCCGGACGACATCGACTGGGACGACGAGGTCCGCCTGGCGCTGGAGGAGCGGGCCGCCTTCTCGCCGGACGCGCTCACGGGGATGGAGGCCTCCCTGCGCTTCCCGGGCCCCGAGACGCTCGAGACCAAGATCTTCGGGCGGCTGTCGGCGTGGCAGAACTGGATCTTCCAGCGGCCCAACGCCGTCGGCCCCCGGGGCGCCCTGCAGGTCTACGGGACCGGGCAGCGCGCCGACTTCGACCGGAGGAGAGCGTGATGGGCAGCGTGGACTACCTGGAGCGCATCCCGAACAACGTCAGCCTGCGCGAGAACCGGCGCCTGCTCCGCGCGCTGGAGGAGTGGCAGCCGCGCTTCCTGGACTGGTGGCGCGAGATGGGGCCGGTGGGCTTCCAGGCCGACCAGGTCTACCTGCGCACCGCGGTGAGCGTGGAGCCCGACGGCTGGGCCGTCTTCGACTACGTCAGGATGCCGGAGTATCGGTGGGGCATCTTCCTGGCCCCCGCCGAGCCCGACCGGCGCATCGCCTTCGGCGACCACCTGGGCCACCCCGCCTGGCAGGAGGTGCCGGGCGAGTACCGGGGCGCGCTGCGGCGGCTGATCGTCACCCAGGGCGACACCGAGCCCGCCTCGGTCGAGCAGCAGCGCCACCTGGGGCGCACCTGTCCCTCGCTCTACGACCTGCGCAACCTCTTCCAGGTCAACGTCGAGGAGGGCCGCCACCTGTGGGCCATGGTCTACCTGCTCCACGCGTACTTCGGGCGCGACGGTCGCGAGGAGGCCGAGGCCCTGCTCCAGCGCCGGTCCGGCGACCGCGACCGGCCGCGGATCCTGGGCGCCTTCAACGAGCGGACGCCGGACTGGCTGTCGTTCTTCATGTTCACGTTCTTCACCGACCGGGACGGCAAGTACCAGCTGGCCAGCCTGCAGGAGTCGGGGTTCGATCCCCTGTCCCGGACCTGCCGGTTCATGCTCACCGAGGAGGCCCACCACATGTTCGTGGGCGAGACGGGGGTGGGCCGGGTCGTCCAGCGCACGTGCGAGCTGATGCGCCAGCACCGCACGGACGACGTCCGCCGGCACGGGGGCATCGATCTCGCCACCCTGCAGCGGTACATCAACTTCCACTACTCGGTGTCGCTGGACCTGTTCGGCTCCGAGATCTCCACGAACGCCGCCAACTACTACACCTACGGGCTCAAGGGCCGCTTCGAGGAGACCAAGAAGGGCGACGACCACCGGCTGCAGGACCAGACCTACCCGGTGACCCTCCTGGAGGGGGACCGGATCGTGACCAGGGAGCTGCCGGCGCTGACCGCGCTGAACGAGCGGCTGCGGGACGATTACATCGCCGACTGCCAGCGCGGCGTGGACCGCTGGAACGCGATCATCAAGAAGCACGGCATCGACGTCGAGCTGCGGCTGCCGCACCGCGGCTTCCACCGGGCCATCGGCACCTTCGCCGAGGCTCGCATCGCCCCCGACGGCCGGGTCGTGAGCCAGGCCGAGTGGGACGCCCGGCGCCACGAGTGGCTGCCCACCGAGCAGGACGCGGCCTTCGTGCAGAGCCTGATGCATCCGGTCGTCGAGCCGGGCCGCTTCGCCGGCTGGATCGCGCCGCCCGGCCGCGGCATCAACGGGCAGCCGCTGGACTTCCAGTACGTGAAGCTCACCCGCACGCCGGAGGCCTGAGCATGGGCACCCCGATCGTCCCTCGCGCCCTGGGCCAGCCCCTCGGCATGTACTCTCACGGGATGGTGGCCCCCGCGGGCTCGCTGCTGGTGGTGGCCGGGCAGGTGGGCCTGGCGCCCGGGGGGACGGTGGCGGCCGGCGACGTGGTCGCGCAGACCAAGCAGGCACTGGCCAACGTGCAGGCGGTCCTGGAGGCCGGCGGCTGCACGATGCGCGACGTCGTCCGCTTCCAGACGTTCCTCACCCGGGCCGAGGACATCGCCGGCTTCATGAAGGCGCGCAGCGAGGTGTTTCCCGAGTATTTCCCCGACGGGGTCTATCCGCCGAACACGCTGCTGGTGGTCAGCCGCCTGGTGCGGCCGGAGTTCCTCGTCGAGATCGAGGCCCTGGCCGTCCGCCCGGCGCGCGCCCGGCGGGCACCGGAACCCGCGGCCCGACCGGGGCGGGCGCGGGCCA
>JBBIIW010000308.1:0-4343 GCA_037446305.1 Candidatus Rokuibacteriota bacterium | reverse complement strand
CCCGGCTGCTCGGCGACCCGCCGATGAACATGCTGGAGGGCACCGTGGAGGAGCGGGCCGGGGCGCTGTACTTCCGGCACGAGGCCTTCGGCCTCCCGCTGCCGGCCTCGGTGCGGGCCCGCCTCGACGGGGCGGGCCGGCGCGAGCGGTTGATCCTCGGCCTGCGCCCGGCCGAGATCGCGGTGGACGACCGCGCCGGGGCCGGCCTGACCGGCCAGGTCTGGGTGTGGGAGCCGTTCGGCAAGTACGGGATCCTCAGCGTCCGGGTCGGTCGCGACATCGTGAAGGCGAAGGTCGCCGGCCACCAGGGCTTCCGCCGCCACCAGCCCGTCGTCCTCCGCCTGGACGCCGCCGTCCCGGCGCTGTTCGACCACGGCACCGGCCGGGCGATCTGAGGACGGGCGCGCAGTGCATCCCAGCGGGGAGGAGATGCCGATGAGAGCCAGAAGGCGAACACCGATGCTGCTCGGGGCCGCTCTGGTCGTAGCGATGGCCATGGTGGCCGCGCCGTCCGCCCGGGCCTGGACGTACCGGGAGGCCGCCAGGCCCTACGCCGGCCAGGCCATCACCGTGCTGGACGAGATCACGCCGCTGCAGGAGACGATGAAGACGCTGGTGCCGGAGTTCGTGAAGGAGACCGGCATCAAGGTGGACTATCAGCTGCTGAACCACTTCGAGGTCATCTCCCGGGGGCAGGCCGACATGCTGTCCGGCCGGGGCGCCTACGACGCCGTCATGCTGCACTCGCCCCAGATGGGCCTGCTCTTGCAGGCCGACGTCATCCGCCCCATCGACGACCTGCTGGCCCGGAAGGAGCTGACCAATCCCGCGCTGGACCTCGATGACCTGATCCAGCCGGCCTGGGACTCCCTGGCCAAGTTCCGCGGCAAGACCTACGGGCTCCTGAACTGGAACTACAACGTCATCTACTGGGCCCGCGGCGACCTCCTGAGCCACCAGGGCGAGAAGGCGGCCTTCAAGCAGCGGTACGGCTACGAGCTGGGCCCGGCCCGGACGCTGCAGCAGATGCGGGACCTGGCCGAGTTCTTCACCCGCAAGAAGGGCGAGACGCTGGCCGGCCAGACCCTTCAGAGCGACTTCTACGGCGTCGTCCTGGAAGGCATCAAGGGCGGCACCACGTTCTGGACGGTGTGGACCGCCTTCATCCGCAACTTCGGGGGCGACATCCTGGACGCCGAGGGCCGGCCCACCATCGACCGGCCGGAGAACGTCGCGGCCGTGAAGCTCTGGGCCGACCTGTGGAAGTTCTCGCCGCCCGGCCAGGCCGAGTACTCGCTCATCGACGTGCCGACGGTGATGGGCAGCGGCATCGCGGCCCAGACGCTGGCCTGGAGCGACTTCGTGCTCGGCATCGACCGGCCGGGCAAGTCGAAGTTCGCCGGCAAGTTCGTGTACGCCGGTTCCCCGGCCAACGCGCGCGCCCCGCAGACGCGCTCCGCCGAGACGGAGCCCTCCATGATCGTGATCTCCCGGCACAGCAAGCGCCCGGAGGCGACGTACCTCTTCCTGCAGTGGATGGTGGACAAGGCGACCCAGCAGCGGCTCTTCCAGGCCGCCGGCGGCGCCGGCGTCCCGATCCGGCAGAGCACCTGGAACCTCCCGGTGGTCAAGCAGTCGCCCTTCGCCGGGCTCTACGCCGCCATGCAGGAGTCTCTGCGGTACGGCCGGGCCAAGCCCCGGGCGCCGAAGATCTTCGAGATCATGGACGTCATGAGCGGCCTCGTGCAGGAAATCGCGCTGGGCCGCAAGACCGCCGAGCAGGGGCTCAAGGAGGGGCAGGAGAAGGTGCTGGCGATCTGCAAGCAATGCACGCTGTAGCGGCGGGGGCGCGGCCGGCCGTCGAGCGGCCGGCCGCCCCCATGCTGTTCCCCTACGCGCTCATCGCCCCGGCCCTGCTGGCCCTGGTGGCCGTGGCGCTGGTGCCCTTCCTCTACACCGTCTGGCTGTCGGCGCACGAGATGCAGTACGCGCGCGTGGGCGACTTCGCGGGCCTCGCCAACTACCGGGCGCTGCTGGGCAGCGCCCGGTTCTGGCACAGCGTCTGGATCTCGACGCTCTTCATCGCGCTCGCCGTGCCGCTGGAGTTCGCGCTCGGGCTGCTGGGGGCGCTCGTCCTCCACCGCGGCGTGCGGCTGCGCGCGATCCTGGTGCCCGTTCTCTTCGTGCCGTCCATGATGGCGCCCATCGTGGTGGCCATCCTGTGGAAGATCATGCTGGCCGGCTCCTGGGGGCTGCTCTCCTACAACGTGCTGGAGCGCTTCGGGCTCCTGGAGGGCACCTCGGTCCTGGCCTCTCCCGACCTCGCCCTCTACGCCCTGGTGGCCATCGACGTCTGGCAGTGGACGCCCTTCGTGATGCTGGCGCTGTTCGCCGGGCTGCAGTCGCTGCCGGCGACGCCCTACCGGGCGGCGGCGGTGGACGGCGCCACCGCCTGGCAGACGTTCCGGCGCCTGACGGTGCCGCTGATGACGCCGCTGATGGCGGTGGTGGTCCTGCTGCGGCTCATCGACGCCTTCAAGGTCTTCGACACGATCTTCCTGCTGACGGGAGGCGGCCCGGGCTCGAGCACGGAGTCGGTGAGCCTGTTCGCCTACAAGACTGTCTTCGACTTCTGGGACCTGGGCACGGCCACCGCCTGCGCCGTCGTCATCTGGGTGATGTTCTTCGTCTTCAGCAACGTCTTCTACCAGGCGGCCCGTCGCCTGCTGGGGGCGTTCTGAGACGCGAGGAGCGCGGCCGCACGCTGCGCACGGTGGCGGTCGCGGCCGGGGCGCTGGTCGTCGTCTTCCCCGTCCTCTGGATGGCGACGATGGCGTTCAAGCCCGAGGCCGTGATGTTCGCCCGGCCGCCGGTGTGGCGGTTCCCGCCCACCCTCGAGCACTTCGACTACGTGCTGGCCCACGGCTTCCTCGGCAACCTGGTCACGTCCCTCGTGGTGGCCGTGGTCAGCACCGCGCTGGTGGTCGTGATCGGCACGCCGGCCGCGTACGCCTTCGCCCGCTTCCCGATCCGCCGGCGCGACGACCTGCTGCTGTTCGTGCTGGCCACCCGGATGGCGCCGCCGGTGGCCCTGGTGATCCCCTTCTACCTCATCTACGCGCGGGTGGGGCTCCTCGACACCTACCTGGGGCTGATCCTGGCCTACCTGACCTTCAACCTGTCCTTTTACATCTGGGTGCTCTGGAGCTTCTGCCGGGAGCTGCCGGTGGAGCTGGAGGAGGCGGCCCGGGCCGACGGCTACGGCCGCGGGCAGGTCCTGGTCCGGGTGGTCCTGCCCCTGCTGAAGCCCGGCATCATCGCCACCGCCGTCCTCTGCTTCATCTTCGCCTGGAACGAATTCCTCTTCGCCTTCATGCTGGGCGGCAAGGCGGTCGAGACCCTGCCGGTGGCGGTGCCCAAGCTGATCACGAGCCAGGGCGTGAAGTGGGGCGAGCTGGCCATCGTCGGCCTCGTGGCCCTGCTGCCCGTCCTGGCCGTGGTCTTCGTGCTGCAGCGCCACATCGTGCGCGGGCTCACCATGGGCGCCGTCAAGGGCTAGGCCGGCATGGCGCGGGCGATCACGTGGACGCCGATCTGGGACCGGCCGCGCGAGGGCGTCGGCCTGGAGCACCTGCTGCTCGGCGAGGGCGAGGCCGACAGCGTCGTGCTGGCCTTCGATGACCGGGGCCGGCCCTTCCGGCTCGCCTACCGGCTGACCTGGGACGGGCAGTGGCGGCTGCACGACGCGACGCTGACGGTGACGACCGAGGACGGCTCGCGGGCGCTCGGCCTGGCCACCGACGGCCAGGGCCGCTGGCGCGACGGCGACGGCCGGGCGCTGCCGGAGCTGGACGGCTGCCTCGACATCGACATCTGGCCCACGCCCTTCACCAACACCTTCCCCATCCGCCGCCAGCCGCTGGCCGTCGGCGAGCGGCGCGAGTTCCTGATGGCCTGGGTCGCGGCGCCGGCGCTGACCGTGAAGCCGATGCGGCAGGCGTACACCCGGCTGGCCGATCGGCGCTACCTCTACGAGAACCCCGGGGGCGGGTTCCGGGCCGAGCTGCCGGTGGACGAGGACGGCGTCGTGCTGGACTACCAGGGCGTGTTCCGGCGCATCGGCTGAGCGGCGATTGACGCCCCTCGAGCCTCCTTCTATCCTTCCACGCATCCATGCGACTTCAGGACACGGTGGCCGATCATCCAGGCCCGGTCGCTCCAGCGTGACGCCTACCCGGACGACGTGGTCGGCTCCGTCGTCTTCCTGGCGTCCGGCGACAGCGCATTCATGACCGGCCAGACGCTGATCGTGGACGGCGGTTCCGTCTTCTCCACGCTCTAAT
>JBBIIW010000307.1:0-4350 GCA_037446305.1 Candidatus Rokuibacteriota bacterium | reverse complement strand
GACGCGGCCGCCTTCGCGTAGGGCTCGTTGCGCCGGCCCACGTCGCCGCGCGCGGCCGGGCCGGCCTCGATGATGCGCATCCAGGCCGTGAGGTCGCGGGCCAGCTCCGGGTAGCAGTGGTCGCGGTAGGCGGCCAGCGCGCGCAGCGCGGCCGGATCCTTCCACGGCTTCAGCACGAACGCCGCCTCGGGATCCCGGAGGTCGAAGGGGGCATCCGTCGCCATCCGCATCACGACATACCGGCGCGTCAGCTCGCTCATGCGGCTCCTTTCGCCCCCGGCCTCAGGGCTGCGCGAGAACGGCGACCGCCGAGACCGCGCCGGGCCCGCCCAGATTGTGGGCCAGCCCGGTCCGGGCCCCCTTCACCTGCATGCGCCCGGCCCGGCCCAGCAGCTGGTCGTGGATGTTGGCGATCATGCGGACCCCCGAGGACCCGATGGGGTGGCCGCAGGACTTCAGGCCGCCCGAGGTGTTGACGGGCAGGTCCCCGCCCAGCCGGGTCATCCCGCTCGTGGCCAGCTTCCAGCCCTCGCCGGGCCGGGCGAAGCCCAGGTCCTCGTAGTTGATGATCTCGGTGATCGTGAAGCAATCGTGGCACTCGGCCACGTCGATCTCCCGGGCCGGATCGGCGATGCCCGCCATCCGGTAGGCGGCCCGCGCCGCCTCCTGGGTCGCCCGGAAGGAAGTGAACGACCACGAGGGGTCGAACTGCGTGTTCCAGTAGCCCGCCGTCACCGCGTAGGCGATGCCGCGGATGACCGTGTACGCGGGCGTGAACGAGGCGGCCAGGTCGGCCCGCGTCAGGACCAGGGCGGCGGCGCCGTCGGTGGTCGGGCAGCAGTCGAAAAGCCCCAGCGGCTCGGCGACCCTGGGCGCCCGCGCGTACTGCTCGGCGGTGATCTCCTTCTGGAAGTGGGCCTTGGGGTTGAGCGAGCCGTGATAGTGGTTCTTCATCGCCACCGCGCACAGGGCCTCCTCGGGAGCGCCGTACTCGCGGAGGTACCGCGTGGCGAGCAGGGCGAACATGCCGGGCGCCGTGCGGCCCTTGGCCAGCACCGGGTGCCCCCGGGTGACGGCCTGGGCCACCAGGCTCCCCCGCGACGGCACCTCCCGCATCTTCTCGGCCCCCACGGCCAGCACCACGTCGTACTCCCCCGAGGCCACGGCCAGCGCGGCGTTGCGCACGGCCTCGATGCCGGTGGCGCAGTACGCGGCCACCCGGGTGACCGGGATGGGAAAGAGGTTGAGCGGGTCGGCCACGAACGTGCCCGAGTTGCCCTCGAACCCGTAGAGCATCGGCTCGTAGCAGCCCAGCCAGGCGGCCTGCAGGCGGTCGCGCTCGATCCCGGCGTCGGCCAGGGCCAGGCCGACCGCCTCGTAGATCATGTCGGTCAGGCTCTGGTGGAAGTTCTCGCCGAACTTGATGACGCCGGCCCCGATGATCGCCACCTTCCCGCCCAGTCCCATCGCCGCCTCCTTGGCCACGCGCCCCTCAGCGTACCGCCCGGGCCGGAGCGGGCGCAACCGTGCTCAGCGGCCCAGCCGCGCCACCAGCGCCGCGCAGCCGACGAACAGCGCCGCGCTGCCCGCGCCCAGGACCGCCTGCAGCCCCGCGCCCTCCAGGTGCAGCCCGGTGGCCGTCAGCAGGGTGAAGAGCGAGTTGTTCACGACGTGGGCCGCCACGGCGGGCTGCGCGCTGCCGGCCCGCTCGGTGATGAAGCCGAGCCAGAGCCCGAGCACGAAGGCCAGCCCCGCGTGCAGCCAGTCCAGGTGGAAGAGGGCGAAGCCGAGGCTGGTCGCCACCACGGCCCACCCCGGCCGCAGGTGCTGGCGCAGGCCCGTCTGCAGGTAGCCGCGGAAGAAGATCTCCTCGGCCCCTCCGGCCGCCACGCCGATCACCAGCACGGCGAGGAACAGGGCGGGCCCCGCCGCCCCCTCCAGCGCCTGCCGGATCTGGGCCATGCTGCCCCGGCCGGCCAGACCGAGGAGCGCCAGGGCCGAGTCGAGCGTCTGGGCCAGCGCCAGGGTGCCCAGGATGACGGCGGTCAGCGCGCGTCCCGTCTCCCGACCCGGGCGCAGCCGCAGGCGCTCCGCGGTCAGCGGCCGGGTCACCACGACCATCGTCAGCAGGAGCGCGGTCGCCGAGGCCAGGCCCCCCGCCAGCAGCCCGGGCAGCCCCTGGAGGACCTCGGCGTCCGAGCCCTCCGGGACCAGCGCGCGGACCAGCCCCAGGGCCACGAGGCTGAGACTGACGATGCCGAGGAAGGCGAGCACGTAGGCGGCCAGCAGCCGCCAGAGGCCGCGGTCGATCACAGGCCGCCGCGGGGGGCGGTCAGCGCACCGGCGCCATCCCGAGCCTGCGGGCGATGGCTTCCCGGAGCCGGTACTTCTGGATCTTGCCGCTCGGCGTCATCGGGAACTCGTCGACCAGCTCCAGCCGCTCGGGGAACTTGTGGCGCGCCAGCTGGCAGCGCTCGAGGTAGGCGACGATCTCCTCCAGCGTGATCGTCTGCCCCGGCTCGGGGATGACGAAGGCGCAGGCGCGCTCGACCAGGCGGGGGTCGGGCATGGCCACCACGGCCACGCTGCGGATCTTCGGGTGGGCGAACAGCAGGTTCTCCACCTCCGCCGCCGAGATGTTCTCGCCGCCGCGGATGATGAGGTCCTTGGCCCGGCCGGTGATGGACACGTAGCCGTCGGGGTCGAGCACGGCGCGGTCGCCGGTCCGGAACCAGCCGTCCGGCGTGTGGGCCTCCCGCGTGAGCTGGGGCCGCTTCCAGTACCCGACGAACTGCGAGTGGCCCCGCACCAGCAGGTCGCCCTCCGTCTTCGGCGGCACCGGGCGGCCGTCCTCGCCCACCACCAGCAGCTCCATGCCGGGCAGCGGCGTGCCGTCGGTGCCGAAGACCTTCTCGGGCGGGTCGTGCAGACCGTTGCAGCTCACCAGCCCGTTCTCCGTCATGCCCCAGCCGGCCGACACGGCGCAGCCCAGCCGCTGCCGGGCGTCCTGGACCAGGGCCCGGGGAATGCTGGCGCCGGCGGAGATGAACAGCCGCAGCGAGCGGATGTCGTGCCGCGCCAGCGCCGGGGTGTAGGTCAGGTCCTGCAGGAACGGCGTGGCGCCCATGGTGTAGGTCACCCGCTCGGTCTCGATCAGCCGGGCCGCCGTCTCCGCGTTCCAGACGTCGAGCCAGACGCCGGTCGAGCCCAGGAGCACCGTGAGCGCGTACCCGTAGAGGAAGCCCGTCTGGTGGCCGAAGGTGGAGGCCATGAGACAGACGTCGCCGTCGCCGAAGGCCAGCCGCTCGACCAGCGGGTGGATGATCGAGAGCACCGTGTTGGCGGTGTGCATGACCCCCTTGGGCTCCCCCGTCGTGCCCGAGGTGAAGATGACCTCGCTCACCGCGTTGGGGTCGGTGCCGCCCAGGGGCCGCCGGCCCTCGCGCTGCTCCCACGCCGTCTCGGTCAGCCACGCGAACGGCCGCATCCCGGCCCCGGGCTGGCCCCGGCAGACGAAGACCTCGCGCAGCGCCGGCGTGTCGGCCCGCAGCGCCTCCACCATCGCCACGTAGTCGAAGTTCCGGAACCGGGCCGGCACGACGAACACGGGGGACTCCAGCGTGCCCAGGATGAAGCGCAGCTCGCTGGCCCGGTAGGTGGGCGGGATCGGGTTCAGGATGGCGCCCAGCCGGACCGTCGCCAGGGCCACCAGCACCCACTCGTTCCAGTTCGGCAGCTGGACCGACACCACCGTCCCCGGCTCGACCCCCGCCGCCTGCAGGCCGTGGGCGACGCGCTCGACGGCGCGGGCCAGCGTCGCCCAGTTCAGGCGCCCGCCGGCGTCCGCGATCGCGGTCCGGTCCGGCCGGGTGCGCGCCCAGCGGTCCAGGTAGACGTCGAGCGTCTCGTCGCGCCACCAGCCGGCCGCCCGCATGGCGGCGATCCGGTCGGCGGTCAGGATGGTCTCCACGGCCGGCATGCGCCGAGAGTACGGGCGGTCGTCTTCCACTGTCAACGCGGCCCGGAGTATCCTCGGGGGCGCCACGCGCGCCATCACCACCGGCCAAGGAGCGTCGCATGTCCCCCGCGCCCCGGTTCGTCGGCAGCGAGGTCAAGCGCCTGGAGGACCCGCGCCTGCTGCGCGGGCAGGCCCAGTACGTGGACGACCTCACCCTCACCGGTCTGGCCCACGGCTGGGTGGTGCGCTCCCCGCACGCCCACGCGCGCATCGCCGCGCTCGACACGTCGGCGGCGGCGAAGCTACCGGGCGTCTTCGCCGTCCTGACCGCGCGCGACCTGGCCGGCGCCGTCCGGCCCAAGCCGCTCATCCTGGCGCCGCCCGGCACCCGG
>JBBIIW010000306.1:0-4355 GCA_037446305.1 Candidatus Rokuibacteriota bacterium | reverse complement strand
GCCGCCGCTCCCGTGCTGCCGGCGGAACGCCGCGCTGCGGCTGTCGGCCGCGGCCAGGGTCCGCCCCGCGTCGTCGTCGATGAGCTGGGCGTAGATGTGGTTGAGGCTGCGGAAGATCGCCAGGCGTGGCCGCGTGGCCGAGCCCCGGACCCGCCGCCGCAGCCGCAGGTGCCGCAGGTCCCGCGCCGCCCGCCGGTCCTTGGTGATCATTTCGCCCCCGCCTTCTTGCCGACCTTGCGGCGAATCGTCTCCTCGGCGTACTTCACGCCCTTCCCCTTGTAGGGGTCCGGCTTCCGCAGCGCCCGGAGATTGGCGGCCGTCTGGCCCAGCAGCGCCTTGTCGGCCCCGCGCAGGGTGATCAGCGTCTGCTTGTCGATCTCGGCGGTGATCCCCTCCGGCAGCGGGAACACCACCGGATGGGAGTACCCGAGCGAGAGCTGGATGTTCTTGCCCTGCAGCTGGGCCCGGTAGCCGATGCCGACGATCTCCAGCTTCCGCTCGAAGCCCTCCTTGACGCCGCGGACCATGTTGGCCAGCAGCGCCCGGGTCAGCCCGTGCAGGGCCCGGGCGGTCCGGTGATCGGCGCTGCGGGTGACGACCAGCCGGTTCTGCTCCAGCCGGGCCTGGACGCCGGACGGCATCCGCTGGGTCAGGCGCCCCTTGGGGCCTTCGGCCCGGACCAGACCGTCTTCCACGTGGACCTTCACGCCGGCCGGGATCTCGATGGGTTGCTTGCCGATGCGTGACATCGTCCGCCTCTCACCACACGTAGGCCAGGACTTCGCCGCCCACCCGTTGCTTGCGCGCCTCGCGGTCGGTGAGCACCCCGCGCGACGTGGAGACGATGCTGACCCCCATTCCCCCCAGGATGGTGGGGAGGCGGTCGTGGGTCACGTAGACCCGGCGGCCGGGGCTCGACACCCGCATCAGCCCGGAGATCAGCTTCTCGTTGCCGGGGCCGTACTTGAGGTACACGCGCAGGGTGCCCTGCTTGCCGTCCTCCAGCACGCGGTAGTTCTTGATGAAGCCTTCCGCCTTGAGGATCTCGGCCAGGCGGACCTTCAGCTTCGAGGAGGGGATGTCCACCTTCTCGTGCTCGGCCCGGCTGGCGTTGCGGACCCGGGTCAGGAAGTCGGCGATGGGGTCGCTTCTCATCGCGGGCTCACCAGCTGGCCTTGACCACGCCCGGCACCTCGCCCCGGAGCGCCAGCTCGCGGAAGCAGAGCCGGCACATCTGGAACTTCCGGAGGTATCCCCGGGGCCGGCCGCACAGCCGGCACCGGTGATAGGCCCGGGTCGAGAACTTGGGCTGCCGCTGCGCCTTCATGATCAGCGCGGTCTTGGCCATACCGACGTCACTCCCTGAACGGCATGCCGAGGTGGGCGAGCAGGGCGCGCGCCTCCTCGTCCGTCCTGGCCGTGGTCACGATGTTGATGTCCATGCCCCGGACCTTGTCCACCTTGTCGTAGACGATCTCGGGAAAGATCAGCTGCTCGCGCAGGCCCAGCGCGTAGTTGCCCCGGCCGTCGAATCCCCGGGGCGGCACCCCCCGGAAGTCCCGGACCCTCGGCAGGGCGACGTTGATCAGGCGATCGAGGAACTCGTACATCCGCGCGCCGCGCAACGTCACCTTGGCGCCGATCGGCACCCCGGCCCGCAGCTTGAAGTTGGCGATCGACTTCTTGGCCCGGGTCACGATCGGCCGCTGCCCGGTGATGGCCCGGAGGTCGGCGGTGGCGAAGTCCATGATCTTGGCGTTGTCCCGGGCCTCGCCCACGCCCATGTTGACGACGATCTTCTCCAGGCGCGGCACCTGCAGCGGGTTCGCGTAGCCGCGCTCCTTCATCAGGGCCGGGACCACCTGCGTCCGGAACCGCTCCCGCAGGCGCGGAGGAATGCTGCCGGTGCCCTTGGGACGGGTCGCCGGTGCCGCCGCGCCGTCCTTCCGGGCGGGCGCCGCCGGCCGGCCGCCGGCCTTGCCGGCCGGGGGCTTGGGTGCGGTTGCTGCTGGCTTGGCCATGATCGGTTACCCCTTCTCCACCGCTTCGCCGCAGCGCTTGCAGACGCGGACCTTGCGGCCGTCGGCCAGCATCTTGACGCCGGTGCGGGAGGGCCTGTCGCAGCGGCTGCAGACCAGGAGGACGTTGGAGAGCGCCAGCGGGCCCTCCCGCTCGATGATGCCCCCCTGCCGCAGCTTCTGCGTCGGCCGCTGGTGCTTCTTGATCATGTTCACGTGCTCGACGACCACCCGGCCCTGGTCGGGCAGGATCCGCAGCACCTTGCCTCGCTTGCCGCGCTCCCGGCCGGCGATGACCGCCACCGTGTCGCCCTTCCGCACGTGCGCCATCAGATCACCTCGGGCGCGAGCGAGATGATCTTGGTGAACTGCCGCTCGCGCAGCTCCCGGGCCACCGGCCCGAAGATCCGGGTCCCCACCGGGTTCTCGTCCGGCCGGATGAGGACCACGGCGTTGCGGTCGAACCGGATGTACGACCCGTCCTTGCGCCGCACCTCCTTCACGGTGCGGACCACCACCGCCCGGGCCACCTCGCCCTTCTTGACGGTGCCGTCCGGCGTGGCCTCCTTGACGGCGACCATCACGGTGTCTCCCAGCGAGGCGTAGCGCTTGTTGGCGCCACCCATCACCCGGATGCACTGCACCTTCTTGGCTCCGGAGTTGTCGGCGACCTCGAGCATCGAGCGCGGCTGGATCATGGCTAGGCCGGGCGGCTGAGGATCCGACGGATCCGCCACCGCTTCTCCCTGGACAGCGGGCGGGTTTCCTCGATCAGCACCCGGTCCCCCACCCGGCTCTCGTTGTGCTCGTCGTGGGCCTTGACCTTCTTGGCCCGGCGCACGACCCGCTCGTACTGCGGGTGCCGGTAGACGCGCTCGATCTTCACCACGCGCGTCTTCTGCATGCGGTCGCTCACCACCACCGCCTCCCGGGTCTTCCGCTCGCCCACGGCCTAGGCCCTCTTCCCCGCGGCCAGCTCCCGCTCGCGCAGGATGGTCTTGGCCCGGGCCAGGTCCCGGCGGGCCTGGGCCAGCCGGGACGGATTCTTCGCCACCCCCATGGAGAGCTGGAACCGGAGGTTGAACACCTCCTCGCCCAGCTCCCGGATCTTCTGCCGGAGCTCGTCATCGCTCAGCTCGCGCCACTTGGCGGCCTTCATGGCGGCGTCCTCACAGGGCCCGGGCCCGGGTCACGAACCTGGTCGCGATGCCCATCTTCTGGGCCGCCGTCCGGAACGCCTCCCGGGCCACGTCCTCGCTGACCCCCTCCATCTCGTAGAGGATCCGACCGGGCTTGACCACCGCCACCCAGTCCTCGGGGTTGCCCTTGCCCTTGCCCATGCGGGTCTCGGCCGGCTTCTTGGTCACCGGCTTGTCGGGGAAGATCCGGATCCAGATTTTGCCGCCTCGCTTCAGGCTGCGGGTGAGCGCCACCCGCGCCGCCTCGATCTGCCGGTTGGTGACCCAGCCCGGTTCCAGGGCCTTCAGCCCGTATTCCCCGAAGGCCAGCGACGACCCGCGCTGGGCCTTGCCCCGCATGCGGCCCCGCTGGGCCTTGCGGTACTTGACGCGCTTGGGCATCAGCATCGCGTGCCCTCAACCCTCCACCGGCGAGGCCTTGGCCAGCACCTCGCCCTTGAAGATCCACACCTTGACGCCGATGGTGCCGTACGTGGTGTGGGCGGTCGCCTGCCCGTAATCGATGTCGGCCCGCAGCGTGTGCAGCGGGACCCGGCCGTCGCGGTACCACTCGCGGCGCGCGATCTCGGCCCCGCCCAGCCGGCCCGCGCAGGCGATGCGGATGCCGTCGGCGCCCAGCCGCAGCGCCGACGTGACCGCCTTCTTCATCGCCCGGCGGAACGCCACCCGCTTCTGGAGCTGCAGCGCGACGTTCTCGGCCACCAGCTGCGCATCCAGCTCGGGATGGATGACCTCCTCGATGTTGAGGTAGATCTCCTTGCCGGTGCGCATCTGCAGCTCGTTCTTCAGCCGCTCCACCTCGGCGCCCTTGCGGCCGATGATGATGCCGGGCCGGGCCGTGCGGACGGTGATGCGCGCCCGGTTGGCCGACCGCTCGATGTCGATGGATGAGATGCCGGCGTGGTAGAGCTGGTCCTTGATGTAGCGCCGGATCTTCACGTCCTCGTGCAGCAGGTCGGCATAGCCCTTGGTGGCGAACCACCGCGACGACCATGTCCGCGTGGTGCCGAGCCGGAACCCGACCGGATGTGTCTTCTGGCCCATGCGCTATGCCCCCTTCCGGGCCGTGACCCGTCCCGGCCTCCGCCGCGGCTCCCGGCGCCCGGCCGCCGGGGCGGCCGGCGGGGCCGTGCGGGGC
>JBBIIW010000305.1:0-4357 GCA_037446305.1 Candidatus Rokuibacteriota bacterium | reverse complement strand
GCGCCGCGGCCGGCGCCGCCCGGGCGGCCAGGCGCCGGGCCAGCCCGAGCAGACCGTCGGGGGCGAAGAGCACCAGCGCCACGTAGATCGAGCCGAGGACGAGCAGCCAGCGCTCGGTGTGCGCGCTGACGGCGTTCTCCAGGAAGATGATCACGGCGCTGCCCAGGGCCGGGCCCAGCAGCGTGCCGGCCCCGCCCAGGATCACCATGACGAGCGCGCCGGCCGAGTAGGGGACGCTCAGGTAGGCCGGGCTCACGAAGCCGTTCTGGTAGGCGAAGAGGGCGCCGGCCACGCCGGCCAGCCCGCCGGCGACGACGAAGGCCACGTACTTGCAGCGCCAGGTGTCGAAGCCGAGGACCTCCATGCGCCGCTCGCACTCGCGGATGCCGACCAGGGCGCGCCCGAACGGCGACCGCACGAGGAGGGAGAGGAGCGCGGTGACCAGCGCGAAGACGGCGAGGACCAGGTAGTAGAAGCGCAGGCCGTCCTCGAGGCTCACCGGCAGGCCGGCGGCGGGCCGCGGCACCCCGGGCAGGCCGTCGTCGCCGCCGGTGAAGGACCGCCAGCCGAACGCGATGCCCCAGAGCACCTGGGCCAGCGCCAGCGTGATCATCAGGAGGTACGAGCCCCGGGTGCGCAGAGCCAGCAGCCCGAAGAGGGCCGCGGTCAGGCCGGCCGCCAGGACGCCGGCGCCGAAGTCGAGCCAGAAGTTGTCGCTCACGCGCACGGCCAGCAGGCCGACCGTGTAGGCGCCCACCCCGAAGTAGGCCGCGTGGCCGAGCGAGGGCAGGCCGGCGTAGCCCAGGATGAGGTTCAGGCTCATGGCGAACACGGCGAAGATCAGCATCCGGGTGAGGAGCCCCAGCTGGTAGGAGGTGAGCGCGAGCGGCAGGAGGGCCAGGGCCAGCCCGCCCCCGGCCAGGGCCAGCGCCCGGCTCATCGGGCGCCGAACAGGCCGGTCGGCCGCACGGCGAGGATCACGGCCATCGGAGCGAAGATCGTGAACAGTGCGAACTCCGGGAACAGGGCCTTGCCGAAGTTGTCGAGCAGGCCGACCCCGAGGGCGCCCAGGAAGGCGCCCTTGAGGCTGCCCAGCCCGCCGATGATCACGACGACGAAGGCCAGCAGCAGGATCTCGAAGTCGGCGCCCGGATAGACGCCGAGCAGGGGGCCGCCGATGATCCCCCCGAGCGCGGCCAGCCCGGCGCCGAAGGCGAAGACCCCGGTCGTCAGCCGCGACACGTCGATGCCGGCGCTGCGGGCCATCTCGGGGTCGTCGATGGCCGCCCGCAGCATCGCCCCCAGCCGCGTGTGCTCCTGCAGCAGCCACAGGCCCACGCCCACCACGACGCCCACGGCGATGACGAACAGCCGGTAGGAGGGAAAGGCGAGCGGCCCGAGCCGCACCGAGGCCGCCAGCGCCTCCGGGCGCGGCAGCGTCTGGGGCGTGCCGCCCCAGATCCAGAGGGCCGCGTCCCCGATGATGAGCAGGAACCCGAACGTCAGCAGGGCCTGGGGCAGCTCCTCGCGCGGCACCCGGCGCAGGAAGAGCCGCTCCATCACCAGGCCCAGCGCCACGACGGCGGCGATGCCGCCCAGGGCGGCCAGCGCCAGGCTCTCCGTCGCCCGGACGAGGGACAGCGCCACGTAGGCGCCCAGGATGTAGTACGAGCCATGGGCCAGGTTCAGGATGCGCATGAGCCCGTAGATCAGCGAGAGGCCGGCGGCCAGGAGGAAGAGGAGCATCCCGAACGACACGCCGTTCAGGATCTGGAAGGCCCAGAACGTCACCGCGCCATTGTAATCGCCGGGCCGGCCCCCGGCGCCGTCTCGAACCGGCTGACCTGGCCCGCCCGCAGCTCGTACACCCGGTCGCGAATGCCCACCTTCATGGTGGGCGCCGCGCAGCGGACGGCGCTCACCTCCACGCAGTCGGGCCGCACCGTCAGGGCCAGGGAGTGGCCGCGGTAGCGCACGAAGAGCTGCAGGCACCGCAGGGACCCGGGCAGGCGCGGGTTGAGCCAGAGGATGTCGCCGCGCAGCTCCAGGCCGGTGTAGCAGCGCTGCAGCACGTCCACCGTCCCCGCCATGGCGCCCAGGTGCAGCCCCTCGGCGGTGGTGCCGCCCTGGATGTCGGCGACGTCGCTCACCAGCGCCTCCAGGAAGACGTCCCAGGAGCGCGGCCGGTCGGCCCGGGCCAGGACCCAGGAATCGGCCACCCGGCTCAGCGTGGAGTCGTGGGCGGACCGCTGCAGGTAGTAGTCGATCGTGCGGGGGATGGCGTCGCGCTCCAGGCGGTAGCCGAGGCGCTCGAACAGCGCCTCCAGCTCCTCGGCCGAGAAGAGGTAGTAGAGCATGAGCACGTCGGGCTGCTTGGAGAGCCGGTAGCGGTTCGTCGTGTCGCCCTCGGATTCCAGGATGAAGTCCAGGCGATAGAGGTGCCCGTAGCGCTTCCGGTAGCCCTCCCAGTCGAACTCCGGCAGGGCCTCGTACCCCTCGAACTGGCTCAGGATGCCGCCGTCCAGGAACACCAGGCGCATCCGGCGGCTGATGCGGTCCCACTCCGCGATCTCGGCGTCGGTCAGGCCCAGGCGCTCGCAGAGGAGGCGGCGCTCGTCGGCCGGGATCAGGTCGAGCACCTCGATGGCCCGCCACAGCACCCAGGCCGCCATCGCGTTCGTGTAGGCGTTGTTGCGCAGGCCCGGCCGGGCGGCGCCGGGGTAGGCGTCGTGGTACTCGTCGGGCCCCATCACGCCGTGGATCTCGTACCGGTCCCGGCCGGGGTCGTAGCGGGCCATGCTGGCCCAGAACCGCGCGATCTCCAGCAGCATCTCGGCGCCGTGCTCGACCAGAAACTTCACGTCGCCCGTCACCTGGTAGTACTGCCAGACGTTGTAGGCGATCGCCGAGCCGACGTGCCGCTGCAGCCGGGTGTGGTCGCGCATCCACCGCCCGGATCGCGGATTGAGGTACATGACCGGCGTCTCCTCGCGCCCGTCGCTGCCGCTCTGCCAGGGATACATCGCCCCCCGGTAGCCGGCGGCGGCCGCCGCCGCCCGGGCCTCGCCCAGCCGGCGGTAGCGGTAGCGCAGGAGGCCGCGCGTGATCTCGGGCATGCGCAGGTTGAGGAACGGGAAGATGAACAGCTCGTCCCAGAACACGTGGCCGCGGTACGCCTCGCCGGTGAGGCCCCGGGCCGCGATGCCCACGTCCAGGTCCGTGCTGTGCGGGGAGGCGGCCTGCAGGAGCTGGAGGATGTGCAGCCGCACGACGGCGGCCGTGGCCTGGCGCCCGGTGTCCGGCCCGTCCCCCTCGATCTCCAGGTCGATGCCGAAGTCCCGCCAGAGATGCTCCCAGGCCCGCTCGTGGGCGGCCAGCAGGCTCGCGAAGCCGGGCGCCCGGGCGATCGCGGTCCGGGCCGCCAGGCCGCACTCGCTGATGGCGTGATCGCGCGAGGTGTAGAGCGCCACGACCTTCTCCAGCACCACCGGGGCGGCCGGCGCCACCTCGACGGTGAACTCGTGGGCGATGTACCCCTCGTCCCGGACGGCGCGGCGCTCCGCCGTGACCGGGCGCCTCTCCCCGAGCGCGCGGGTCCGCGCCGCCTCGGCGATCCGGATCTCCGACTGGCGGGTCTGGACCTTGAGGAAGAGCTGGTCCTCCCCGATGGCCGCCGTCTCGAGCGGGACCAGGTGGCGGTTGGGGAGGTCGCGATACCGCTCCACCAGGGCGTTGACGACCCGGCCGTCGAGCGCCGTGCGGACCTCCAGGCGCCCCGCCCAGTCTTCCGGCGTCACGGTCGTCTCCAGGGCCGCCAGGTGCGGGTCCGCCATGGACACCAGCCGGCGCTCGCGCACCCGGGTGGTGCGGCCGCACTCGTCGCGGAAGCGGATGTCCCGCGTGAGGACGCCGCGCCGGAGGTCCAGCTCCTGGCGGTAGGCCAGCAGCTCGACGCCCTCCAGGGTGAACCACGGACCGTCCTCGGCCCGGAAGGTGAGCGGCAGCCAGTTCGGCGCGTTCACCAGGTCCTCGTGCTCCACGACCCGCCCGGCCAGCTCCGTGGCCAGCCGGTTGTAGCAGCCGGCGATGTACGTGCCCGGGTAGTGGACGCTGCCGGCCGCCGACTCCGGCGCCGCGCCGCGCGTCGCGAAGTAGCCGTTGCCCAGCGTACACAGCGCCTCCCGCAGGCGCTCCTGGGCGGCGTCGAAGCCGTCGTAGCCGAAGACCCAGCCGTTCATCCCGCCGCCCCGATCGCCGGCCCGCCTCCGACGAGCCGGACCTCGCCCAGGTCGGCCACCACGGCGTGGGCCCCGCGCGCCCGCAGCTCGGCGGCGCGCTCGGGAGGCCCCACGCCGAC
>JBBIIW010000304.1:0-4366 GCA_037446305.1 Candidatus Rokuibacteriota bacterium | reverse complement strand
GCCGCCCGGCCGGCGGCGGCGGCGTCGAGCGGCGGCCGTTTCCCGGGGCGGGGCGCCCTGCGATCTACGGCGCCGGCTTCCGGAAGAAGGGGCTCGCCGCGGGGGGCCGGACGGCCTCCTCCTGCTTCTTCCGCTCGCCCTCGAACGTCAGCTCACCCGTCGAGAAGATGCCGCGGACCTTGAGGTCGAAGTCGTCGGCGTTGGTGGCCGCCTCGCGCGCGGTCTCGTAGGAGATGATGCCCTCCCGGTACAGCCGGAGCAGGCACTGGTCGAAGGTCTGCATGCCGTACTGTGACGCGCCCTGGGCGATGAAGCTCGGGATCTCGGGGGTCCGCCGGGCGTCGCGGATGCAGTCCTTGATGAGCGCGGTGGCGATCATCACCTCGACCGCCGGCACCCGCCCGTCGCCCGCCACGCGAGGGATGAGGCGCTGCGAGATCACGCCGACCAGGACGGCCGCCAGCTGATCGCGGATCTGCTGCTCCTGGTGCGGCGGGAAGGTGCCGATGATCCGGTTGACGGTCTCGGTCGCGTTCAGGGTGTGGAGCGTGGAGAAGACCAGGTGGCCGGTCTCGGCCGCGTGCAGGGCCACGGCCATGGTCTCCGGGTCGCGCATCTCGCCCACCAGGATGACGTCCGGGTCCTCGCGGAGCGCGGCCCGCAGGGCCACCGCGAAGTTCACGGAGTCGTGCCCGATCTCCCGCTGGCTGACCACGCAGTTGATGTCCTCGTGGGCGAACTCGATGGGGTCCTCGATGGTGATGATGTGGTCGTTGCGGCTGCGGTTGATGAAGTCGATCATGGCGGCCAGCGTGGTGGACTTGCCGGAGCCGGTGATGCCGGTCACCAGGATCATGCCCCGGCGCTCCATGGCCAGCTTCTCCAGCACCGGGGGGAGATTCAGCTCGTCGAAGCGGGGCTTGCGGGAGGGGATGGCGCGCATCACCGCCCGGATCTGGCCGGTGGCCAGGAACATGTTGACGCGGAACCGGCCGTGGTCGCGCACGGCGTACGCCACGTCCACCTCGCGCCCGTCCTTGAGCTGGGCGTAGAGGCGCTCGGGCAGGACCCGCCTGGCCATCTGCTCCATCTCGGCCGCGGTCACCACGCCCAGGTCGGGCTGGGGGACCAGGCGCCCGTGGACGCGCAGCACGGGCGGCGAGCTGGGCTTGAGATGCAGGTCGGATGCATCCCGCTCCACGCTGGCGATCAGCAGCTTGTCGAGATCCATCTACTTCACCGGCGCCGGCGCGCGCAGCCCGAGGGTCTCGCGCACCTTCGCCTCGAGATCGGCCAGCACGGCCGGGTTCTCCTGCAGGTACCGCCGGGCGTTCTCGCGCCCCTGCCCGATCCGCTCGTTCTTGAGCGTGTACCAGGTGCCGGACTTCTCGACGATCCCGTGCTCCACCGCCGCATCGAGGATGGTGGCGGCGCGGGAGATGCCCTCGCCGTAGATCATGTCGAACTCGGCCTCCCGGAACGGGGGCGCCAGCTTGTTCTTGACGATCTTGACGCGCGTGCGCACGCCGAGCGATTCCGTGCCCTGCTTGATGGTGTCCGTCCGCCGGACGTCCAGGCGGACCGAGGCGTAGAACTTCAGCGCCCGGCCGCCGGGCGTGGTCTCCGGCGAGTTGTGCACGACCACCCCGTCGACGAGATAGGTGTGGTGGCCATCGACCTCGATGTCGAATCGGTTCATCCCGCGCGTTGCGGGCTTGTCGTACCGACGCAACACGCGGGCCGGCACGGTTCGCAGCCGCTGGAATTCTGCCAGATCGCCGGGAGCGTCAGGCGGGTGCCAGGCGAATCGTCCGCGTAGCCCAGGGTGCAGCTTGTGGTCCACGGCGGGATGCAGATACGGCGCGATGAGGGCATGCAAGCGGGCCGTCTGCTCCGAGTTGAACCAGAACCCCCGGCCGTCGTCGCGGGGCCGCCCGATGCCGAGCCGCTCGAAGAGTGCGAGCACACGGGCCCGGGACTCGGGCCCGAGGGCCTTGTTGTAGATTACCGCCTTGCCGCGTCCCCACCGAGCGTACGACCCCGTGTAGCTGCCATCGTCGCCATACCAGACGGCGAGCCCTCGAGCGTCGAGACGGTCGAGGATCGTGTCCGTCGCCAGGCGTGTGCCAGCGTCGCCGCAGTACTCGGCACACAGATCGGCCAGCGCGGGCATGGCGAGGGTGTCGAATCCCCATCCTCTTCCCGTGGGCCGAATGTCGCCGGCAAACGGCTGCAGCATGGTGTGCTTCCACTGCAGATACGCCTTCTGGGCCTCGCCATGACCAACGCGGAAGTGGGCCCCGTGCGTACCGACCCGACGGATCGAGCCGTCGCCCAGACTGCCGCCCAGCACGACCTGCCACTGGTCCATGGTGAGCTCGTAGTCCTTCACGACGGCGAGCACCTCATCGCCCACCTTCAGGGCGCCCGCTCGGACCCGGCCGCGAGGCGTGAAGATGAGGTGGTTCTCGGTGACGGCGAACCGACGCCGTCCGGACGGTCCGCCTTCGACCTCGAATTGCAGGAAGCATTCTGTCCGGCCGTTGTTGAACCAGTTCACCACGCGGCGCGGCTCCACCAGCCCCGTCCGCGGATCGTAAGACAGCACCTCGACCGGCAGCCGCTGGTTCACGATCTTGCCGATCTTCTCGCTGCGGCCGTCGGCGAGCGTTACTCGGGTGCGATAGTGGAAGCACCCGAACATGACGCCGATCTTCTCGCGGATCTGGTTGATGAAGATCACGACGGTGCCGGAGCGCGAGATGGCGGCCGTGAGCTTGCGCAGGGCCTGGGACATCAGGCGCGCCTGCAGGCCGGGCAGCGCGTCGCCCATGTCGCCGTCCAGCTCGGCCTTGGGCACGAGCGCGGCCACCGAGTCCACCACGATGACGTCCACGGCGTTGGAGCGCACCAGCGTCTCGGCGATCTCCAGCGCCTGCTCGCCGGTGTCGGGCTGGGAGATCAGCAGCTCGTCGGTGTTGACCCCGAGCTTCCTGGCGTAATTGGGATCGAGGGCGTGCTCGGCGTCGATGAAGGCCGCGATGCCGCCCAGGCGCTGGGCCTCGGCCACCACGTGCAGGGCCAGCGTGGTCTTGCCCGAGGACTCCGGCCCGTAGATCTCGGTGACGCGGCCCCGCGGCAGGCCCCCGATGCCCAGGGCGGCGTCGAGGCCCAGGGCCCCGGTGGGGATGACGGCGATCTCCTCGAGCGGGCCCCGGGAGCCCAGGCGCATGACCGCCCCCTTGCCGAACTGACGCTCGATCTGGGCGATCGCGAGGTCGAGGGCTTGCCGCCGGTCGCTCTTGGCCTCTGCCATGGGGGTCTCCTTCACGGGGGGCATTGTCGGCATTCTAGGAGTCGCCCCTTGCCGAGGTCAACGTCTGGAGTTGTCCACAGTCTCGACCACCACATATGGGGGTCCGTGCCCGAACAGCCGGAGACGCAGCGCGTCAGGACGCCGGCTACGGCAGGGTGTCGGGGTGCTGCGGGTGGCCGGCCAGGACCTCGTCGCCCGGCACCCACCCGGGCAGCAGCCGCTGCAGCAAGGCCCGGTAGGAGGCGCTGGCCGTGGCGACCAGGCTCGCCCCCCCGACGGTGACGTCGTAGGCGAGCCACCGGCCGCGCCGCAGCAGCCAGTAGTCCACGGAAATCTGGCGCCCCTGGGCGGTCACGATGCGGGTCTGCACGACGGCCGCGTCGCCGCGGCGGCGCTCGCCCGTGAAGCGGATGAGCTCGCCGGCGTACCGCTCGACCCTCGCCAGGTACGCGCGCTCCAGCACGTGCTGCATGAGCCCCGCCAGCGCCTCGCGATCGTCGGGTGTCAGCGCCTGCCAGCGCGGTCCCACCGCGCGCCGGGCCATCTCGGTGAAGTCGAACAGCTCGGCCGCCACCCGGCGGATCATCGCCCGGCGCTGTGCGCCGTCGGCGTCGCGCAGCGCCGGGTCGTCGAGCACCCGCAGCACCCGCTGGATCGAGCTGCGCACGTGCTCCGTCGGTGTGGGATCGCCGGCCGCGGCAGCCGGGGTGGCGAGGGCCGCGAGCCCGAGGGCCGCGAGAAACCGGCGCCGTCCGACGGCCGCGTCCTGCATGGCCCCTGGGCGAGGCAAGCGGCCTGCCATCGCCGGCGCCGCCCGGCGCCCCCGAACCCGGCGCCGGCGCGTCGCTCTCGACCTGATGCGAGGAGAGGAGTGATGAACGCGGGGGGAGAACCTCCGGGGAGCCGGCCCGATCAGGCGAGCGACCAGGTCTCGAGCACCGTGTAGCGCGGCCCCCGCGGCGACAGGTCGCTCCGCATGAGCGCCACGCGGTCCACCCGCAGGCGGCCGTAGGGCCGTCCGGCGCCCGCCGCGATGGCGCGCGCCAGCGC